>CAJXUF010000280.1 GCA_913061175.1 uncultured Psychrobacter sp. | reverse complement strand
CGAGATAGGAGTCCGTCTCGTGGGCTCGGAGATGTGTATAAGAGACAGATACATATGATGAAGAACTAGAAAATGAAATAGATGACTATGCACGTGACTTTCGTTTTAACGGACGTGAGATGAGCGAGCAAGAAAAACTGGATCGACGTACCTACTTTCAAGAGTTGGTACGACTACAGCGAGAACTGATAAAACTACAAGATTGGGTAGTTGATCGCGGTGAGCGTATTGTCGTTATCTTTGAAGGGCGGGATTCTGCTGGTAAAGGTGGTGCCATTAAACGCATTACCCAACGATTAAACCCACGCGTGTGCAGGGTAGCTGCCCTGCCTGCTCCCACTGAGCGTGAGCAAACACAGTGGTACTTCCAACGTTACGTGGCCCACTTGCCTGCAGCAGGCGAAATCGTATTGTTTGACCGTAGTTGGTACAACCGCGGAGGCGTTGAGCGTGTCATGGGGTTTTGTACTGACGCGCAATATGAAGAATTTTTTCAATCAGTACCAGAGTTTGAGCGTATGCTCGTACGCTCAGGCATTCGCTTAGTAAAATACTGGTTTTCTATCACTGATGATGAGCAACATGCACGATTTATGAGCCGAATATATGATCCGCTTAAGCAGTGGAAACTCTCGCCAATGGACCTACAGTCGCGCCGACGCTGGGAAGATTACACCAAAGCAAAAGAAACCATGTTTGAGCGCACTCATATTCCTGAAGCACCCTGGTGGGTTGTCGAAGGCAATAATAAAAAACGTGCTAGGCTGAACTGTATTGCCCATTTGCTCGACCAAATCCCTTACAAAGAAGTACCTCGTGACGAAATTGAGTTACCCAATCGCAAACGCGATGATGAATATTACCGCGAACCTATTCCCGATGATATGTATGTACCGCCTCGTTATTAAGCGACTAGCGCCTACTACTATAAAAATCTAAAGAAACTTGATCTAAAAAAGCAGCCTTACTAAGTAATAAGGCTGCTTTTTTTATATTAATAAGTTCAAAACCACAGCCAAACTTATTAAAGATACAAATGTGATTTCTAGATACTACCTAGTTATTAATAGATACTACATAGTATAAGTCGATTGCAAGCTATCGATTTTTCCTGCTAGTAGGCGCTCAACTTCATTCTTGATTCTTTGACCAGAGACATCACTACCAATTTGCACAGCAAACCCTGCAGGTCGACTGCCTTGACTCTTAGAGTTAATCCAAACCACCTTACCATTCATTGGTAGACGTTCACTAGAGTTGGGTAGCGTGATAGCGATAAACACTTCATCACCCAATTGCTGAAGTTTGTCCGACGGTACAAATAAAGCGCCATTACTGACAAATGACAAATAGCTGGCATATAACATTTCGATACTTTCATAATGACAGGTTAAAATCCCGCCACGTCCTGGCATTGCCATAGTCAGCTTCCTTCATCAACTGGGTTTAATATGTTTATATAAATAATTGTTAGTATATAGTTAAGAATAATTGCAGATTTTCGAACACAAATTAAATGCTCAAGCATGGCTCTATAAGCTTGCCAACTCTTGCATTAGCTTATCATAGGCAAATTTTTCTTGCACATTTTGTTGTAGTGCGATTTTGGTCTGCTGTACGCTGTTGGCAAATGCCTCTAACCCGCTATCAGTAGGCTGATAAGTCGCCAATATCGTTGATAGATTGACATCCTTTTGTAGTTCACTCAGCCCCAAACAGACACGGCGTATATCAAGGAGCATCAGCTCAGACAGCTGTATAAATTCTTTAATATTGAGCTGACCTTGCCAATAATCACTTGCCGCCACACCACTACGTTTACCGCTACGTAGCGCCTGCCATGTGGTCAGCCATAAGCTGCGCTTGCTATACCATGGTGCTTGCGCCAAAGCTATAGCAGCTAAAGGCGCACCATTGGCCAGTTGTATCAACTGCTCAATCGCAGCGGTACCGACGGCTTCGCGGTTAATCGTGTGACCTAACGCCTGCGTCACGTAATCGACAGCAACAGTCGGCTCAATTGTCTGTAATGCTAACT
>CAJXUF010000279.1 GCA_913061175.1 uncultured Psychrobacter sp. | reverse complement strand
ACGAGATAGGAGTCCGTCTCGTGGGCTCGGAGATGTGTATAAGAGACAGAGTTACCACAGCAGCCTTTGGGTCACATCGATTAACACTGATTGCTCGTGTCAACGAGCATGGTCAGCCTATGCTCGTTGAAGCCAACTGGCTGCTGGCAGGTAACTCATGGCATAGCTCAAAATCTGTACCTAAACTTAAAAAGTACTATGATCTGACAGATGAAGACTTTACTTTTATAGATAGAAATAGCCTAAGCATGAATGAACCTGCTCAAGCATTATTAATAGAAACGATTTCCCAACTTAAAGACTATGCTGATGGTAAACGTAAGACATTGGATTTGCCTTTAGACTTCTCTATGGGTACTGAGTTTCAGCAAAGAGTATGGCAGGCACTGCAAGGTATTGAGTATGGCGAAACGATTAGCTATGCCACATTAGCAAAGCGTGTGGATAGTCCAAAAGGATTTCGCGCGGTTGCGCAGGCCAATGGCAAAAACCCTTTTAGCATTATCGTGCCTTGTCATCGAGTGATTGCAAGCGACGGCAAGCTTGGTGGTTATACAGGCGGGCTAGATAAAAAAGAGTATTTACTAGCACTAGAAGGAAGTTGGACGTAAAAATGAGTCCAAATCTGTCTTAATAAAAAAGGGCCAAATACTTTTAGTATCTGGCCCTTTTTACTGAACAATTAATACGCTTATGCTTCAAGCTGAGCCATGACTTCAGCAGAGAAGTTCACGTTAGTATAAACTTCTTGCACATCATCAGCATCTTCTAGCATATCAATCATCTTTATGATTTTTTCAGCATCATCGACATTGTCGATCTCAGCCGTGGTAGATGGTGACATAGTGACCTCGGCGTTGTCAGAAACAAGACCAGCCGCATTAAGGGCATCTTGGACTTGACCGAAACTTTCCCATTCTGTGATAACGAGTAAGCTTTCGCCATCATTTTCAATATCAACGGCGCCCGCATCTAGTGCAACGAGCATGACTTCATCTTCTAAGCTGACATCGTTAAAAGTGATCTCGCCACGTTTAGTGAATAGATACGCCACTGAGCCTGATGTGCCAAGATTACCATCATTCTTGGTAAAAGCATGACGTACTTCGCTGACCGTACGGTTAAGGTTATCCGTCATGGTTTCGACCAATACAGCCACACCACCAACACCATAACCCTCGTAACTGACTTCTTCCATATTCTCATTATCACCGCCGCCTGTACCACGGTCGACAGCACGATTAATCGTGTCGCGCGTCATATTGACGGATAGAGCTTTTTCGATAACGGCACGTAAGCGTGGGTTTTTGTCAGGATCGGGATCGCCTTGTTTGGCAGCTGAAACGATTTCGCGAATAATCTTGGTAAATATCTTACCCCTTACTGCATCCTGACGGGCTTTACGGTGTTTAATATTTGCCCATTTTGAATGGCCTGCCATATAACATCCTTAAGTTCTACGTACTATTTTTATGGGTAAAAAAAGTGATCAACAACAACCTTCGATATCTGATTGCCTGATTTTATACTATCATTACTTTGTCTATTTGAGGTAGTAGCGCTACTGGCACGTTAACGATTTGTATGTTGTTGAGAGTGCTTTTTTGCTACACTGTGGCAACTTATAGATTGTATTCACTGTGATAGGTGAGCGATATTATAAACCAGTTTTAGCTATTTTGACCAACTTGCCCTTATCCATCACATTTTAAGTCATTGCGTGCTATCAAGCCATTGATTTTATAAAGTACTGATTCTATGAAGCAACCAACCGCCGAAGCTCTTACACACTTGCGTAACCGTACGCATATCATTATTGAAGGCACAGATACTCGTCTGGGTAAGCTCTTTGATATTGTATTGCTGATTGCAATTTTAGCCAGTGTGGCCGTCGTCATGCTTGATAGTGTGCTATATATGCGTTTGCAGTATGGCACGTTGTTCTTTTATGCAGAGTGGTTTTTTACCATTTTGTTTACCATTGAGTATGCGTTAAGGCTGTTTTCAGCACCCAACCGCTTACGCTATGCTTTTAGCTTCTTTGGGATAGTAGACTTACTGTCTGTATTGCCAAGTTACTGTCTCTTATACACATCTGACGCTGCCGACGATATGCAGTGTGTAGA
>CAJXUF010000278.1 GCA_913061175.1 uncultured Psychrobacter sp. | reverse complement strand
ACGAGATAGGAGTCCGTCTCGTGGGCTCGGAGATGTGTATAAGAGACAGAGCTCATATTGATATTGCCACTATTACAGATACTGCAAATTTGCCACAGCCAAGTTTGCAGCCAATACAGCAAGCGACTTATAAAGCCAATACGACTGATTTTATCGTTAATGAGCTATTGCCATTAAATTTCACTGGTGAAGGTGAGCATTTATGGTTGCATATTGAAAAATCAGGCATGAATACTGCTTATCTGGCGAAACTACTGTCAGAGTGGGCAGACATTCCATTGCGTGACGTCGGCTACTCAGGGTTGAAGGATCGTCATGCGTTGACGACTCAGTGGTTTAGCCTTCGCATACCAAAAAAACAATTACCGCCTACTGAGTTTGCACCAGTAGACATCAGCGAAAGCGAGACTGTCACTATCCTTGCGCAGCACTGGCACAATAAAAAACTCAATCGCGGTACGCACCGTGCCAATCAGTTTGTTATTACTTTACGTGATATCCAGTTTGTGAGCGCTAGTGACGAAAATGTTGATGACGGAAGTAACGCATCACCCGAGCAACCACTATCTGCAAAAGAGGCCGTCGAGCAGCATCTAACGCGCATTGGCGAAAACGGCGTACCCAATTATTTTGGTCCACAGCGTTTTGGTCGTCAGGGTAATAACGTCAGAGAGGCTTTATCACTGTTTGCTCGTCCACCACGAGAGCCTCGCCCGCAGCCAAAAAAGAGCAAACGTAAGCGTGCCCCGCGCGAGCAAGATACGATGGAATTGTCTGCTGCACGTAGCTTGATATTTAATGAGATATTGGCAGCACGGGTACGTAATGGCAGCTGGAACACTGGCCTAGCAGGCGAGGTTTTTAATTTAGATGGCTCAGGATCAATATTTACTAGTGAAACACTAGATGATACGTTGCATGTTCGTATTGACAGTGGCGATATTCATCCAACTGCCGTGCTATGGGGCACGGGTAACGATAAAGTTACCGGTAGCGCTGCAGATTTAGAGTCCGAGGTAGTACAACACAGCCCCCTACTTATGCAACTAGCAACTGGATTAGAGCAGCGTGATATTAAGGCGCAAAGACGAGCGCTACGCCTACCGATTGAGGCGTTAAGTTGGGAATGGTCGGACGATCAGACGCTAGTATTAAACTTTACTTTGAAGACGGGTAGCTTTGCCACAAGTGTGCTCGCAAGTTTAGTGCAGAAATTAGCGTCTTGATTGGATTAAATCGAAGCCTCAATTGGACCAATCAATAGAATATCAGCCATACCGATAATACTTACACAGTCTTAGTGGCATGGCTGATCGTTAATAAATTAATGGCTAGCGGCTTTTGTAAAGCGATTGCTTACCGCCTTCTTTTTCGGCCCACATCTCATTTGCACTGACAACTTGATTGCGACCACGGTGCTTGGCTTCATATAAGGCTTTATCCGCTATGCTAATAAGTCGTTGGCAGATATCACTAGGCAGCTTTTGCATTGAGGCGATTTTGCTTTCCGCGCGCTGAGTAGCAATTGGCTTGATAAGAGGTGACGTTTGAGCGACAGTCTTTTGCTGTGTGATCGTTTTGTAGCCTTGCGCGATACAATCTCGCTCTTCATGAGTTAAGGTATATAACCCAAAGCTTGCTGTCACATTAAAATCAGCCAGACCTTCAATCTTCATGACATGCTCAGCAATATTTAGCCGTAATTGCTCAGCTATCACCATAGCACTATCATGCTTCGTGTCTGGTAGTACAACCAAAAACTCTTCGCCGCCGTAACGCGCAACAAAATCGGTTGGCCTTTGCAAACTATTAGTAATAGTTTGTGCTACTAGGTTTAACACCGTATCCCCCTGCACATGACCATAGATATCATTGTATTGCTTAAAATAATCTATATCGATGAGTAATAATGCATATTCAACTTTTTCTCGTAAGGCGCTTCGTTCCATTTTAGAAAAATGCGCATCAAAATAACGACGATTGAATACCTTTGTTAAATCATCTAGAAATACTTTTTGATTGAGTAAGTCGTGTTGTAATTTTAACGTTATATGGGCACGAACCCTTCTAAATAGTGTTTCTTTTATAATCGGCTTTTTAATAAAATCAACAGCTCCGGCTTCCCAACACTCTTCTTCTTCGTTTTCAAAG
>CAJXUF010000277.1 GCA_913061175.1 uncultured Psychrobacter sp. | reverse complement strand
ATCTACACACTGCATATCGTCGGCAGCGTCAGATGTGTATAAGAGACAGCTCTGAAGTGTTTGCAAGTGTTGGTGCCGATCGAACGACAGATGCTTTTAGTTGTTTGGGTACGACAAAAAAGCAGGCTGGTAGTGATGAGGCTTTTCGCAAGGTAGATCGAGACTATAACGTAAACTTTGCCAAGTTATGTCGTGACAAAGGGGTAGAGAATTTCTTTTTACTCTCTTCAATGAATGCAGATATTGACAGTCGTTTTTTATACAATCGAGTCAAGGCTGAGACAGAGCAGGCTGTTATGGCATTAGATTTTGGACAATTGGTCGTCTTCCGCCCGTCATTATTGCTTGGTAAGCATAAAGGTCGTCCGCTTGAGAGCATTGGTCAAAAAGCCTTTAAACTCATCTCGCCGCTCGTGTCAGAGTCGCTATCGTTACATCCTATTTCTGCTAAACGCGTTGCCAGCGCCATGGCCATGAGTGCTCATGATATCTATCATCGTAGTAAGTACCGTACTGAGCCTCAAATCAAGCGTACTGATATTATCGAAAATAAGCAGATGCTAGCGATGACCCGTGTCAAAAAATAAAAGGACAGTTTGTCTAGTGACAGATTCAGTCTCAAAACTGGAAAGCTACAGATATCGATTGTTAATTGCATTGGGACAAGATTGCATTAGAACAAGAATACAAGAGTAAAAAATACAATAACTTTTATCAAAGCATCAATAAGTATTGAAAAACCAGTCAGTTGAATTACTAAAACAAGGAGCAGGAGCAATGTCAGAATCGATACAAATGGATAGAGGAAATTTTGTCACTTGTGATCTATTGGATGCCAATCCTGAGTCGCAAGTATGCTTACCAAATATCGAAGGTAAGTCATTCCGTCAGTTTGGTGCAAAAGACAGATTCTGCGGTGAAATCGTGACGGTTAAGTGCTTTGAAGACAATAGCCGTGTTAAGTCACTATTGAATAGCGATGGCAAAGATAAAGAAGGCAATGGGAAAGTGTTGGTCGTTGATGGCGGCGGCTCTATGCGCTGTGCATTACTAGGCGATATGATTGCACAATCGGCTATCGATAATGGCTGGGCTGGAGTTATTGTATATGGCTGTGTTCGCGATGTTGATGACATGGCAGAGATGAATCTTGGTGTAATGGCGCTTGGTTGTATCCCGCGTAAATCAACCCGTCGTGATGAAGGTCAAACGGATATCGAAATCAGCTTCGGTGATTTAACGTTGAACTCGGGTATGTTCGTTTATGCTGATAACAATGGCATCATCGCTAGTGATAAACCACTTATCAGCTGAAGTTTTAGGCTTGGCTTGATTAGCAAAAATGAAAACCTCAGCTGATAAGTTGGGGTTTTTTGTTATGTAATGACAGTTAAAGAGCAATAATCGTTGTTAACACTCAATCATTAATGAGTAAACTCTTAAGTGACAAACCGTTACGGCATAAGTTTTGGTAATTGCTCAAATATTCGTATAATAGCTTTCTGACTCCTTAACTTTGATCCTATTCTTTATGCCTATTACTGCTCTGACTGACGCGTTTGACCCTATTAACCAGCAGTTGTTTCCTATCCAAAATGCCGAGCGGCGTTGGCTAGCGCCTGTCCATGGTGCGGTCAGCAGTTTATGGTTGGCAAGCTTGGTGCAAACGCCTATGTGGAATGTTGCCGAGCGCCTAAAAGTTGTGGTGGCACGTGACCAGAACCAACTCAATCAAATAGAGACTGAGCTGGCATTTTGCGGAGTCGATGCTTACGTATTCCCTGACTGGGAGACGCTAACTTATGATGAGCTATCTCCGCATCAAGACATCGTTAGCGAACGCATCAATCTGTTGACGGATATGCCAAAAACGGGCGTGCTGCTTATTTCGATACAAGCCCTCATGCATCGCGTCGCACCGCCAAGTTGGTTAATTGGACAGCACTTTGATTTGAGTGTCGGTGATCGATTTGATATCAATACCCAACGCGGGTTACTGGCAAAGGCTGGTTACCGCGCTGTTGAAAATGTCTTTGAACCAGGTGAGTTTGCAGTACGTGGCAGTATTATTGATATTTTTGCCATGGGTCAACCTTTTCCGCTACGTTTAGACTTGTTCGATGATGAAATCGAAACGATTCGCTTTTTTCATCCTCAAACGCCTGTCTCTTATACACATCTCCGAGCCCACGAGACGGACTCCTATCTCG
>CAJXUF010000276.1 GCA_913061175.1 uncultured Psychrobacter sp. | reverse complement strand
CGAGATAGGAGTCCGTCTCGTGGGCTCGGAGATGTGTATAAGAGACAGGGCAAGACAAGACGTATTATTTAAAGTAAAAATCTTTAAAGTCACACCGCCCGGTGTCACAGGCATCAAATTAATGTAGTCGCTTAAAGACTATCAAAAACTCGTTAAACGTTAACTAAGATAAAAGCTCACGACGATAAAAATTAATATCGATAAAAACAGCCAAAAGGGAGACTTATATGCAGTATCAAACGTTACCGCAACTCGATGAAAAAGTATCTAAAATCTGTTTAGGTACGATGACATGGGGACAGCAAAATACTGAGTCCGAAGCACATGAACAAATGGACATGGCACTCAGTGAAGGTGTGAACTTTTGGGATACCGCCGAGATGTACCCGTCACCACCAGATAAAGACAAACAAGGTGATACTGAGCGCTTTATGGGCACTTGGTTTAACAAGACCAAACAGCGTGACAAAGTCATTCTCGCAAGCAAAATATCGCCAATGAACTTTTTGCGTGATGGTCAAACGCGCTTTAATGCCGAGCACATTAGCAGCGCTATTGACGGGAATTTGAAGCGTCTACAGACAGACTATATCGATATCTATCAGCTGCATTGGCCAGAACGTCAAGCGAATTTCTTTGGTCAGCGCGGCTATGATGAAGAAATGGCAGCACAGCCATTAGACGATTTAACGCCATTTTTAGAGACTATTCAAGCGTTGAACGATGAAATCAAAAAAGGTCGTATTCGTGCTTACGGCCTATCAAATGATACCGCGTGGGGACTGATGCGCTATCTATGGGAAGCAGATAAAAATGGCCTAATTCCACCACTTACCGTGCAAAACCCATATAGCTTATTGAATCGTTTATACGAAGTTGGTATGGCTGAGATTGCCCATCGCGAAAACGTCGGGCTACTTGCTTACTCGCCACTTGGTTTTGGTGTGTTGTCTGGCAAATATCTTGATGGCAAACGTCCAACTGGCGCACGTCTGACTATGTATGATCGTTTCGGTCGTTATGTGAATGAGCAGGCCAAATCAGCCACTGAACAATATGCTAAGATAGCTGCTGATGCAGGTTTAGACATGGCGCAGATGTCATTGGCTTTTGTAAACTCTCGTCACTTTGTCACTAGCAACATTATTGGGGCAACGACGACCGAGCAACTCAAATCAAACATCGATAGTGTCAATGTGGAGCTAACAACAGATGTATTAGAAGCGATTGAAGCGGTGCATACACAGCAGCCTAATCCATCGCCATAGTTGGTCTTTTATAGAGATTGGATGTTAATAGAGCCTGCTGAATAAATAATATTAAGTTTGCTCTATTAATTCTCCTATAAAAAAGGGCGCAAACCGTTTCGATTTGCGCCCTTTTATTGACTGGCTGAGATTAGCTACACTTGCTCAACTCTAACTAATTCAACTCTAACTAATTCAACTCTAACTAATTCAACTCTAACTAGTTCAACTGTAAATAATCAGTCTTCAACTGGTCCGCTAAGGACTCTTGAGTGCAGCTCAGCCAACCCTTCATTCATGCGTGCTTGTAATAAATTGGTCAGTTCACTCTTGTTACGACCTTCTGGATCTATAGGCGCGAGTGGCAATACGTAAGCGGTCACGTTTTTGCTATCGAGCACTTTTTTCATACTTTCTTTCATCGTCAGCTTACCATAGTATGGCAATGCGTCGCTTAATGTGCCGTCTTTATTGACATAAGCTAATACCATAGGTTGTACCGGTACTTTGGCATCTATTGCTGCTTGCAATAGCGTGCCATGGATGCGCTTAATTTTCTTGCCATCAGTCGTGGTCGCTTCAGGGAAGAATATGACTGAAAAGCCTTCTTTTAAGAAATCCGCAATTTGCGTGGCTACCGATCCTGCATCTCCTGAACCACGTTGAATAAACACTGTACCAGCAGCGTGTGCAAGCTTACCAAATACTGGCCACTCGCCAATCTCAGCTTTGGATAAAAAGAACGCTGGACTCACAGTGCCTACGACCGGTATATCCATCCATGAGACGTGGTTCGATACCCATAGACCGTGATGCTGCGGTACTGGCTCGACCTCTACGACCTTGACACCGAACGAGCCTGCCATCTTGCGACAAAACGCTTGAATATAGCGTGGTAATTTTTCTCTAGGAGGCTCTCTAAAAGCGCCAATACGCTGCGCGGCGCGTAAGCCGCCTACCATAGTTGTCGTC
>CAJXUF010000275.1 GCA_913061175.1 uncultured Psychrobacter sp. | reverse complement strand
CGTTAATACAGGTACCCAAACGATAATAATCAATCGGCTTTTGATACCTGGCGTGACCATCGGTGACACTTCACGCTGAGCATCCAAAAGCTGACGTTCAAGCTCAAGCTTCTGGTTTTGATAGTGATGGTCATCAATGATACCACTGTCTTTGTCTGTTTTCAGCTCTGCTAATCGCTCACGAAACACAGCAACGTTGATATCCAGCAGTTGATTGTCCACAGGCTTACTATGCGAACGCGGTGCTCTTAACCATGGCTTAATAGTGATAATGCCCAATAGTAGAGCGACAAGTAAACTTAGCGCAATAAATAAGCCAACAGTAGAAAATATGGTCATTTTTTGCCCCCAAGGCTTGTAGTATCGTCTTTGTCATCGTTATTGGCTCGTGACAATAAGCGATCAAGTTCTGCTTTTTCAGCGGCAGACAACGCTTTAACGTGGTTGTCTACTGCTACACCACTCTCGCCGCTGGCGACAAGCTGACGGCGTTTACTATGCCAAAACCAACCGACCAATAAAACGATCAATAATAATGGTGGGAAAAACCATAAAATCCATGTTGAAGGGCGTACTGGCGGCTTATAGCTGATAAAGTCGCCATAACGCTCTTGCATATAGGCTCGAATCTCGCCATCACTACGACCATCTTTTATCAAGTCGTAGGTTTTTTGCTTTAAGTCTTGCGCAATTGGCGCATCAGACCCTGCCAAGTTCTGGTTTTGACATTTTGGACAGCGTAGCTCTTCGATAAGACCACGGTACTGGGCTTCTTGTTGCACAGAATCAAAATCGTAGACATCAATGGCAGCAAGGCTTGCCATGCTGAATAGACAAGCGATAAACAAGCTTACTAACTTTATGGTCGCGTTTCTTATTTGGTAGGCTATCATTTGCACGCCTCCGCAACTTGGCTCGGATCTGGACTGACACCATTATTACTAGCGTCATTGAGTACCATTAAGCAAGGCGTGATACGACTTTGCCAATTGCTCTCATTGATCTCACCGATGATATGCTGACGAATAATCCCATCACCATCGACGATGAAAGTCTCAGGCGCACCAGTCAGACCTAAGTCTAGAGCGAACTGCCCTGATAAGTCCTGAATAGACATAGAGAACGGGTCACCACCGCGATTCAGATACCCTAATGCATCCCCAATATCATCTTTGTAGTTTACGCCTACTAAGTTAACACCGCGCTCTTCTAGTTTCATTAGAAAAGGATGCTCAATGATACAAGTTGGACACCAAGAGCCCCAAATATTCATGAGGAATGGCTTATCTGGCAAGTTGTCATTGGTCATGATACGACTGGTATCTGATAATAATGGCAACTCAAAAGCAGGTACTGGACGCTCAAGCGCTGTATTGGTCACGATATCAGTCGGTTTGCCCAAACGCATATAGAGCATAGCGACCAAACCAATAAAGATAACCAGCGGAATCAAAAACCCAATTTTAAGTTTTTTCTTAGTTTTTACTTTATTGCTGCTCGCAACTTTAGGGTCGTTGACAACCTCTTGCTGAGCTTTTTTATCAGGTTCATTGTTTGAGGTAGTCATATTAACGCTCCCCTATCTTTGTAGCTGACGTATCCAAATCTGCAACCGTCGCGAAGCCTGATTTTTTGGCCGCGATTTGTGCAGGTGTTCTGGTTTTTTTGATACGGTAACGACTGTCTAGCATACTGAGCAATGCACCGAAAGCCATGATAAGAGCACCCAACCATATCCAGCGGATCAGCGGTTTGACATAGATACGGAAAGCCCATTCATTACTATCTTCAGCAATTGGCTCACCAAGTGCTACGTACACATCACGCATTAGATTGGCATCAATCGCAGCTTCTGTCATCGGCATCATACTGATAATGTAGTTACGTTTTTCAGGATATAACGTGGTCACTTCTTGACCGTCTTTACTGACTGTTACTTCTGCTTGCGTGGCGTCAAAGTTACTGCCTTTTACCTCACTAAAGCCTTTTACCGTAAAGTCATAGCCTTGCACGTTAACACTGTCATTAGGCCCTAATGCCACATCGCGCTCAATGCTCAACGTAGTGGTAAATGCCACGCCGATGACAGCAATGATGACGCCAATATGAGCGGTCTGCTGACCCCAGTAGCTTAGACGCAACTGACGTAAACCGTTTAAGCGACTTGGTGCATTTTTGGTTTTGTCTTTGAAATCGACAACCATCCATAGCAACACCCAAAAGCTCGCAGCCAATGTGACACCGATATTTAACATCGCTGATGGACTGGCAAAATAGGTGATAATGGCGGCCAATACCTGTCTCTTATACACATCTGACGCTGCCGACGATATGCAGTGTGTAG
>CAJXUF010000274.1 GCA_913061175.1 uncultured Psychrobacter sp. | reverse complement strand
CGTGGCTGGCGTTTGACGATTGAAAGTCAGTATCAACTGGTTTCGCGTGAGTCATTTTTAGTCATTAACAACGTCATCATTTTGATTGCAACGTTAGTGGTATTGCTTGGTACCCTCTATCCTATCATTGCCGACGCCTTTAGCTTGGGTCAGGTATCGGTAGGTCCTCCGTACTTTAATGCGCTATTTGTGCCTTTAACATGGCTATTGCTGGTTGCCATGGGTATGGGCTCCAATATCCGCTGGAAACAAGATAAGCGTCCATTGTTAGGCGTTGGTATGGTCATTGCGGCGAGCAGTCTAGTATTAGCTGCAGTCATCACTTACTTTGTCAGTCCATCTGCCATGCTTAATATTGGTGTAACACTAGCAGTAAGTTTTTGGGTACTGTTCTGGATGGTGGTTGATTTCAAAGACAAAACCAAAAATGCACCAAGCTTTTTGCAAGGCTTAAATAAGCTGCGTTTAAGCTACTGGGGTCAGCAAACGGCACATATTGGTGTGATTGTAGCGGTCATCGGTGTTGCCTTTACCAGTACCTTGAGTATCGAGCGCGATGTGGCATTGAGTGTTGGCGAAACGGTCCATGTCCAAGGTTACGACTTCACCGTTAAAGGCTTCCGCGAAGTCAAAGGCAGTAACTATGATGCGACCCAAGCTGAGGTCGAAGTGAGTAAAGATAGCCGTGCTGTGACTACGTTATACCCTGAAAAACGCAATTACATTATTAGCATGATGCCAATGACCGAAGCAGCGATTGATGACAGTCTGATGCGTGATGTGTACGTCGCACTTGGTGAGCCTATAGCTGAAGGCAGTAATAAATGGGCCGTACGTATTTATGTGAAGCCATTGATTCGTTGGATATGGCTCGGCGCTATTATTATGGCATTGGGTGGTCTGCTGAGTATGCTTGATAGGCGCTATCGTCTCAAAACATCCAAGACCCCTGCACAAATTGCAGCGAGTAAGTCAGGCTTTACGACGGTTACTGATTTAGATGTTAAAAGCACTACTAATAACACGACACTAATAGGGGAGAAGCAAAATGACTAAGTCTAATCATTTTTCCGAGCAACCCCCTGAAACAAAAGGTAATCGAACAATGAAAAAAAGCCAAATTAGAATATGGTTTTTGATCCCGCTGATCATCTTTGCTGCTGTTATGGTTATGCTTTATTTTCGTTTGGGGCAGCCGACTGAAATCGTAACCAATACCGCGCTTGAACGCCCAGTACCAGCGTTTGAGCTGCCATTGTTGTCCGATACCAGTCGGATCATGACCAATGACAACTTACCTGATGAGCCCTTTTTGATGAATATTTGGGGCTCTTGGTGCCCAACTTGCGTTATTGAGCATCCTTTTTTGATGCAGCTAGAGGAGCGTGGTGTCAATCTGGTTGGCGTGAATTATAAAGACGATATCGGTGATGCGCTCAGCTATCTCAACCGAGGCGGTGATCCCTTTTCGATGTCTATTCAGGATTTGTCCGGCCAGTTTGCCTTGGACTTAGGGTTGACGGGTGCGCCTGAGACTTTCACTGTCGATGGTGAAGGCGTTATTCGCCAGCACATTGTTGGTGAGATTAACGAGAGTAACTGGCAAGATCGTATTGAGCCTTGCTTAACGGTACTCAATGATGCCAATGATAATAACGTCAGTCCAGATGCGATTCAGGTTGAAGAGGTGTGCAAATGATAGCCCGTTCAATAAAGGCCGTTACGATAAAAGTAGCGAGCTTAATACTTGCCTGTCTCCTAAGTGTGACCAGCTATGCGGCGATAGAGGTATATGATTTTGACTCTGCACAACAAGAAGCCCAATATCGAGGGCTAATCGAAGAGCTACGTTGCCCGAAATGCCAAAACCAAAACTTGGCAGGTTCTGATGCGCCGATTGCCCAAGACTTAAAGCAAAAAGTCTATGATTTGATTAAAGACAGACGTAGTGATGCGGAAATCCGGGATTATATGCAAGAGCGCTACGGCGATTTTATCAGCTACAAGCCGCCTGTACGTCCATCGACATGGATTTTATGGTTTTTTCCGCCATTGCTACTGATCGTATTATTGATAGGGTGGTTTTGGCAAAGTAAACGCCGCCAAGTTGTCGCCCGTGGCCAAAACGGCGTTACAGTGAACAGTACTGCTGCCTTGACCTCTGCGGAAAAGGCTGAGCTTGATCGTCTATTATCGCAAGCTGAGAATGTCGACCACGATATTACTAGCATAGAGGACAAAAAATGACTCTATTTTCTACTTTTGGCTTATTTGTAGCTCTAAGCTTGCTGATTGCTCTTATATTTGCGCTAATTGCTATTATGCCATGGCTACGAGCACCGCGTTTGCAGTCCAAACCAATAGACA
>CAJXUF010000273.1 GCA_913061175.1 uncultured Psychrobacter sp. | reverse complement strand
TTATAGCGGTCTGCCACCTCCCAATCGGCAAAGAAACCAAAGTCGCTCAGCGGCGTTGATTTAAAGGATTTACCGATACTCATCTCTGGGACGGCAATAATGACCTTTTTGATACCTTGATTGATTAGCTTGTCGAGTGCCAAAAACATCATGGCACGTGACTTACCAGAGGCGGGTGGCGACTTTATCAGCAAATACTGGCTATTACGCTTCTCGAACGCACGTGCCTGCATCTCACGCATGCCAAGCTCGTTGTTCTTTTTACTTTGACCAGTACGAGCGTAATTTTGGTTTAAAATATTGACCGTTTGAGACATGGTTTACTCTACTTACTATATGCAAAAAGCTTAATTTTGGGTTTTACTGCTATGGTTTATAAGCTAAAAGCTACTTAACTTTCTTTTGGGTTTTCTTTTTACCCTTACTCTGCTTTTCAGCTTCGATTAGCTGCTCATAACGTGCCAGCAAATGTGCCAAGCGCTCTTCGGTATTGGCAAAGCCTTGCGGGCGATACAGCTTGTCCACTGCTTCATCGAGATTGCTATGCGCTTGCTTTAAATCTTCTGGCATCTTATCTGGATCGTACAACTCAGCTAAAGTCATGCCAGCATTGCTGGCTCGAGCAAGTAGGATTTCTTCGGCAAGACTTTCAATGTGCTGTTTCTGTTCGTCAGTCGCATCAGGGAAAGGGAAGGTATTGTAGACGATGGTTCCAGAGTATCTATAGTCGCTTTTTAGGCGGCCAGCAACTAGGCGCATCCAGTCGTTATGTGCTAACGAAGTGAGCATACCGAAATCAAAAATATTGCCATCAGGAATTATCTGATTTCCATCAGAGGATATTGTGGATTTATTAAGAAAGCCAACAGGAATATAACGTCGGCGTTCTGAGGATACTCTAGGAACAAGAATATAGTTTTTAGGATTTCTTGTATCTCTAAACTCGTGAGGTCTTTCAGCCAGTTTATTTGCCCCTCCATCCTTGCTTGCTAGGCGCATTTCCTCGGTTTTATTCACTCTGTTTTTCACCAGTGGTAAATTATCTAGTTCTTCGTCTGATATATTAACTAACCAAAGGCAATAACGTTCTTTAGCATTTAAAAACTCAGCAGAGCCAAGTAGCTTTTTTATCCATTTTTCAGATGCTGGTTCTTTACTGATTAATTCATCTTTTTCTTCAGAACTTAATATTAAATTTCCTCCATCAACTGGCTTATTACCATAAACCATTTTTGAACCATCATGGATGGGAGCTCGTTGGCTTTGAACAGCGATATTTGACCCTTTAATTAAATAAGGGCTAATATTAGAAACAACTTCACTATGCCAAGTTTTATCAATTAATTTAAAGATTAATTTTTTGCTATTAGGTTTTGCGGATAAGCCAATAATCACTACGTGTACAGCCGCATTATGTTTGGCGTTATTACGCCATGGAAATGTTTGATAAGCAAAGCTAATATGAATGCCCAAATCAAATATATATGGAAATAACATTGCCACTTGCTCACCTTGCGCAATTGAGTTGGTTGATACCAAGGCAAGCTCAGCATTAGAGTTAGCAATATATTGTGAGCCTTTCCAAAACCATGAAGTCACATAGTCAAGCGATTTAAAGTTTTTAAGCTCTTCAAACACCTTTTCCATATCTTTTGACTGTTCATCATTACGACTCCCAGTACCACCAAACGGCGGATTACCAATAATATAAATCTCATCACTGCCGTTATTTGGACAGACCTCGTTCCAGTCGATACGTAAGCTATTGCCATGAATGATATGCCCACTGTCTTTCAGCGGCAGCATTGGCTGGGATACACCGAACTCCTGCTCGCACAGCACATTCATTTGATGCTCAGCGAGCCATAGTGACAAACGCGCTATTTGACTGGCAAAGTCGTCATACTCAATACCGTACAGGTTATCTAAGCTGATCGCGCTTTGAAAGCCTAGACCTAATAGATTGTCATTAGAGCCTAGTAAATCGCGTTGTGCCTTTAATATATCGATTTCTAGCTTCCGTAGCTCTTTATACGCAATGATCAGAAAGTTGCCCGAACCGCAAGCTGGGTCAAATACTTTGATTTGGCTGATACGCTTAAGTAGGGCATCTAAGCGTTCAGCTTTATTGTTCTTATGACGATTGTCATAACTCAGAGCTATGACCGTGTCTAGCTCTGCACGTAGCTCGTCTAAAAACAGCGGCTGTATGACCTTCATGATATTGCTAACACTGGTGTAATGCTGTCCTAAGCTGCCACGCTGCTCAGGGTCGATCACCGCTTGAAACATAGAACCGAAAATATCTGGGTTAATCTCGGCCCAGCTCAAACGTGCACACTCTAGTAAGATACCTGTCTCTTATACACATCTGACGCTGCCGACGATATGCAGTGTGTAGA
>CAJXUF010000272.1 GCA_913061175.1 uncultured Psychrobacter sp. | reverse complement strand
GAGATAGGAGTCCGTCTCGTGGGCTCGGAGATGTGTATAAGAGACAGATTATAACCGATGATATTAATGGATGTTAGCGCATCATGACGCTAATTTGTGAGTCCCATCGTGCCTAGCTAAGGCTTAACTTCGGCAAATACCTGCACTTCATGTAAATTCAAGCATGAAATCCCAAGAAAACTGCAATTGAGTCTTGCAAGATACTAAAAATCGGCATAGGCTAATCTATTTCGTTTTTATATTCATCTACACTTTTTATATTCACTCTGTTTAGGGATTACTATGCTGTCACACTGGGTACGAGCCATCTTACAAGCCACCGTCTATGACGTTGCTATTCAAACACCACTTGAAACGGCGCCCAAGCTGACCCAACGTTTTGCCAATGACATTAGATTTAAGCGTGAAGACTTACAACCAGTCAAATCATTTAAATTGCGCGGTGCCTATAACCGTATCAGTCAGTTGAGCGATGAGCAAAAAGCGCGCGGTGTGATTTGTGCTTCGGCAGGTAATCATGCGCAAGGCGTGGCTTACTCTGCGCGCAAATTATCTTTAAACAACATCATCGTCATGCCAACCACGACTCCTGACATTAAAGTGGATGCGGTAAGAGCACTTGGTGGTAATGTAGATCTGCACGGTGATAGCTTTGATCAAGCAAACCGTTATGCGATTGACCGCGCTGAACGCGAAGGACTTACCTTTATTCCACCTTATGACGATGAGCTAGTCATCGCAGGACAAGGTACCATCGGTCTTGAGCTGACCCAGCAGTGGCGCAACATGGACTACGTATTCGTTGCCGTTGGTGGTGGTGGTCTAATCTCTGGTGTAGCCGCATTTTTAGGTGAAGTGGCACCACATGTAAAAGTGATTGCGGTAGAAGCTGAGCAGTCAGCTTGTCTAAAAGCAGCGCTTGAAACAGGTGAACGTGTCAAACTCGAGCAAGTAGGATTGTTCGTTGATGGCGTAGCAGTGGCGCAGATTGGTGAATTGCCTTTTGACGTTGTCCGTACGCAAAAAAGCGATAACTCAGGTCCTATCGTTGAACCTGAAGTGATCACTTGTACCAATGATGAGGTGTGTGCGGCTGTTAAAGATATCTTTGAAGAAAATCGCAGCATCGTTGAGCCTGCTGGCGCGTTGTCAGTCGCTGGCATGAAAAAGTATATCGAAGCCAATAATATTCAAGATAAAAACTGCGTCGGTATCATTTGCGGTGCCAATATGAATTTTGACCGCTTGCGTTATATCGCTGAGCGTACCGAAATCGGTGAGAAAAAAGAAGCCATCTTTGGGGTTACTATCCCCGAGCAAACAGGCGCTTTTTTGAACTTCTGTCGCAGTCTACATGGCCGTAACATCACAGAGTTTAACTACCGTGCTGACAGCAAAAAGTCACCAGACTCAATGGAGCCTGCTTCAATCTTCGTCGGTATTGCTTTAAAAGAAGGCGAAAAGGAGCGTCAAACCATCAGTAACCAATTGTCAGACGATGGCTATACTGCTCACGACCTGACTGATGATGATATCGCCAAATCACATATCCGTCATTTGATTGGTGGTCATGCTCATGTCGAAAATGAACAATTGCTACAAGTGGTTTTCCCAGAACGTCCAGGCGCACTGCTGACTTTCTTAGAAAAGTTGGGTGATGACTTCAATATTACTTTATTCCATTACCGCAACCATGGTGCTGCTGAAGGCCGTGTACTGGTTGGCCTGCAAGCCTCTGAAGGCAACTCTCGTCAGCTGCAAGACGCGCTTTTAGATATTGGTTATGACTGTGCCACGGTCAATGACAATATTGGCTATCAGTTGTTTTTGAGATAGTAAAAATAGACTTAATGTTTCTTATCTAATGGCAGTTTTTAAGTCGTTTAAAAACTGCCATTTTCATATTAATAATGATTATGATCTGGCAGGTATGGCACAGTGATAAACAAAGTATTAGTGATATTGACCTGTCTGATTTTCGTGCTTATAGGTTATAGAGTCCTTCAACCTAAGAACACGGTACACCAACCTGCAACCAATGCAGCAGCAGATATCGTAACGAAATCTACTCTTACCTCTAATGACGTTGATAATATTGATGACATACCACCAACATACGTTGATTTGGGTACCACTTCAACATCAGCACCAACTGCAACTCCAGTCTTATCGACACAACCAGCCCCAAGCTTTTCATGTGACGGCAGAACACATTGCTCACAAATGACATCCTGTGCAGAAGCCACTTATTTCACAAACTACTGTCCTAATACCAAAATGGATGGTAACCACGATGGTGTACCTTGTGAACAACAATGGTGCAACTAACTACAGTCATCAAATTTATTTGCAAATATCAAAGTTGCCCTAATATTGTTTATATAAAACTATGATTTAATATAAAAACGAATGCCTGTCTCTTATACACATCTCCGAGCCCACGAGACGGACTCCTATCTCGT
>CAJXUF010000271.1 GCA_913061175.1 uncultured Psychrobacter sp. | reverse complement strand
CACTGCATATCGTCGGCAGCGTCAGATGTGTATAAGAGACAGACCTAGGACTGTGATTATGCCTACAACCCCAACGTCTACAGCAACTGCCACACCGCATCGCCTGCCAAATTTTTGTGCTGGTCCTGCTACCATGCCAACAGCCGTATTAGAGCGCGCACAGAGCGAACTGCTTGATTGGCAAGGTCGCGGCCTGTCGGTCATGGAAGTCAGCCATCGTAGCAAAGAGTATATGGCCATTACTGACAAAGCGGAAGCTAAGCTACGCACGCTTATGGAAATACCGGATAACTATAAAGTGCTGTTTTTGCAAGGTGGCGCAAGTTTGCAGTTTTCTGCGATTCCATTAAATCTGTTGAATGGTGGACGCGGTGACTATTTGACGACAGGAGCATGGTCAGGCAAAGCGATCAAAGAAGCCAAGCGCTATGAAGCGTTGGGTTTGGGCGAGATTAACTTAGTTGCGACTGGCAAAGAGAATAACTTTACTGACGTACCAGCGCAAAGCGATTGGAACATCAGTGAAGACGCCGCTTATTTTCATTACTGTGCCAATGAAACAATTCATGGCCTACAAATATTTGAGCCGCCACAAGTCGATGCGCCAATCATTGCTGATATGTCATCTTGTATCTTGTCACAGCCGATAGACGTGTCTAAATTTGGCATGATCTACGCGGGTGCGCAGAAAAACATCGGTCCTGCAGGTCTAGTCATTGTCATTATCCGTGATGATTTGATGGGGCAAGCAAGTGAATGGTGTCCTATGCTGCTGAACTATGAGCATCAAGCTGACAAAGAGTCTATGTCTAACACGCCAGCGACGTACTCTTGGTACTTAGCAGGACTGGTGTTTGATTGGTTGGAAGAGCAGGGCGGTGTGGCTGCTATCGGTAAAATCAATCAGCAAAAAGCCGAGTTACTTTATAAGACAATCGATGAAAGCAGTTTTTACAATAATCCAGTAGATTCTAAGTATCGTTCTATCATGAACGTGCCGTTTACTTTAGCAGACAGCAGCCTCGATAAAGTATTCCTAGAAGAGTCAGAAAAAGCTGGCTTGTTAAATCTAAAAGGTCATCGTGATGTGGGCGGTATGCGAGCTAGTATCTACAATGCAGTGCCACTTGAGTGGGTACAGCAGCTGGTTGACTTTATGATTGCCTTTGAAAAAAAGCACGCCTAAGCAAGATAATAACTGCTAGCGTATAAAGTCTTGCTATATAAAATGTAAATCAAGAAAGGCGTAACTAATCATGGTTGCGCCTTTTTTATATGTATAAACAGACAGTTTGGTCATACTAGCGCGTAGTAATAATGGTTTGCCGTAGATATGACTTAATGCTATCACCATGCAGCGATATCCACGGCAAACCATTAGGTTAAAAAACCTAAGTTTGTTATGATAAAATTTTGCTATAACGCTGTTTTGCTGTCAGGCTTTACGTTTTGATATTTATATTGGTTAGCATAGAGGTTTGTTATAACGTCATGATAATAAAAAACGCCCTGTTAAAAGCCATGTTGCTAACCATCACCGTCAGTTGGATACCGAGCAGTATCGCTGCACCTATCACGACGACTGCGCTTGGGCACAATAGTCCTACTGAGTACATCAATGCACCTTACTTACCTTATGCCAATCCAAAAGCGCCATCGGGGGGTACGCTGTCTCTAGATGCTCGCGGTACGTTTAATAGCGCCAATAAATGGATGACCACGGGTGTGGCGATGATTGGCACAGACTATCTGTATGATACTTTGATGACTGGCTCATTAAATGAAGCATTTACCATGTATCCACAGCTGGCAAGTAAAGTGACATATGATCCAGACGATACGAGCTGGATTATCTATCATCTCAATCCTAATGCTCGTTTTTGGGATGGGTCGGGTGTGACCAGTCGCGATGTAAAAGCAACTTTTGAGGCGATATTGAACAAAGGCCCCATGTATATTCGCAGTTATCTTAGCGATATCAAAGACATTCAAATCATTAATGATCAACAAGTAAAGTTTGTCTTTGCATCTGCTGACAACAAAGAGATTTTACTGACCGTTGGACAGTTCCCTATATTTGCCAAGTCTTCCATTGATACCGATTTTGAGAAAATCAGTCTGTCACCATTGATGGGTAGTGGTCCTTATAAACTAGGTCGAGTCGATGCGGGGCGTTCGGTAAGTTATATACGTGATCCCAATTATTGGGGTCGTGATTTGATGGTCAATCGTGGCCGCTACAACTTTGATATGATCAAGTTTGTTTATTATCAAAGTGATGAGATTGCCTTTGAAGGTTTTAAATCAGGCCAATACCGCTTTCGTCCTGAAAATAAAGCCTCAAACTGGGCGACGGGCTATAATTTCCCTGCGGTAAAAGCGGGCGTGATAAAAAAAGAATCAATAACCAGTCAAAACCCAGTACCTGTCTCTTATACACATCTGACGCTGCCGACGATATGCAGTGTGTAG
>CAJXUF010000270.1 GCA_913061175.1 uncultured Psychrobacter sp. | reverse complement strand
GGCTCGGAGATGTGTATAAGAGACAGAGCATATCTTGACTATCGAAGACCCTATCGAATTTGTGCATCAGTCTAAAAAAAGCTTAATCAATCAGCGCGAAGTGCACCGCGATACCTTAGGTTTTGAGCCAGCACTACGCTCAGCTTTGCGTGAAGATCCCGACGTGATATTGGTCGGTGAGCTACGTGACCTTGAGACCATTCGTTTAGCATTGACCGCAGCAGAAACTGGTCACTTAGTATTCGGTACCTTGCATACTAGTTCAGCCGCTAAGACAATTGACCGTGTCATCGACGTGTTCCCTGCTGCTGAAAAAGACATGATTCGCGCGATGCTGTCAGAATCATTGCAAGCTGTGATTTCACAGACCCTGTTACGTCGTCAAGCAGGTGGACGTGTGGCAGCCCATGAAATCATGTTAGGTACCCCCGCTATCCGTAACTTGATACGTGAGAATAAAATTGCTCAGATGTATTCTGCTATTCAAACTGGTGCAGGTGAAGGCATGATTACGCTCGATCAAACATTAAAGAACTTGGTAGGCAAAGGTACTATTAGCAAAGATGTGGCGCGTCCTTATGCAAAACAGCCTGAAGCGTTTCTATAGTATATATAGAAAGACCATTAGAAGTGAATAATTGGTGATATCCACTATTATTTAATAGCCTTCTACTTACGAACTTTACAGCATAATTTTAAATATTTTCTTAATTGATTTACATCTAGTGCAGGTACGATATGGACATTGATAAACTATTGCAGTTAATGATTAATAAAAATGGCTCTGACCTTTTTATTACTGCTGATGTAGCGCCTTCCATGAAAGTCAATGGAAAGATACTGCCTGTTGGTAAAACGCCCTTGAGTGCTGAGCAAACCATGAGGTTGGTCAAGGGTGTGATGACTCCAAGCCAACGAAAAGAATTTGAAGATACCAATGAGTGTCAGTTTGCTATTGCTGATGAGGCGCAGCAAGCACGTTTTCGAGTCAGTGCATTTATACAGCGTGATATGGCAGGAATGATTTTACGGAAAATCGAAAACAATATTCCAACGGTCGAAGAGTTACGTTTACCGCCAGCACTAAAAGAGCTGTCCATGAAAAAACGCGGTATTATTCTATTAGTTGGCGCAACGGGTACGGGCAAATCTACTACCCTTGCAGCAATGATAGGACATCGCAATCAAAACTCTCATGGTCATATTATTACGATAGAAGACCCTATTGAGTTTGTTCATAAGCATCGCGGCTGTATTATCACCCAACGTGAAGTTGGTATCGATACCCATTCATTTGAAGCAGGCCTAAAAAACACGCTACGCCAAGCACCCGATGTCATCTTAATCGGTGAGATTCGTAACCGTGAAGTCATGAGCTATGCTATTCAGTACGCAGAAACTGGCCATCTAGTGTTTGCAACGTTGCACGCAAACAACGCTAACCAAGCAATCGATCGTATCATTCACTTCTTTGAAACCAGTCGACATAATCAGTTATTTATGGACTTGTCGTTGAACCTACAAGCTATTATCGCCCAGCAACTTATACCCACGCCTGACGGTAAAGGACGACGCGCTGCTATTGAGATTTTGCTAAATTCGCAGCTGATCAGTGACTATATCCGTAAAGGGGAAGTCCATGAAATCAAAGATGTGATGACACGCTCACGAGACAGTGGTATGCAAACCTTTGATCAGGCGCTTTTTGATTTGTACGAACAAGGAGAGATAACGTATAAAGAAGCGATTCTACATGCCGACTCTCCTAACGATCTACGCCTCAAAATTAAGCTCAGTAGCAAAAACGGTAAAGCTAATTTAGATGAAGGTGCTGATAGTTTATCGTTAGATGTTAGCTAAATTATTGCGCTTTCTACGCATAATAGACATATAAAAAAAGCCCTCGTTATTTATAACGAGGGCTTTTTTTATTGTTCGATATCGTAGTACTGATAGAAATAAGCGTTTCTACTTATACGCTAGATAATTACTTCGCGCTATCTCTACAGGCTTGATCCGCACAAATGCCGTATAGCACAAGAGAATGCCCAGACAGTTTAAAGCCATGTTTTTCTGCTACTTTTAGTTGTTCTTCTTCAATGACTTCATTATGAAACTCTATAATTTTGCCACACACATCACAAACTAGATGATCGTGATGCTCTTCTTGGGTAATCTCGAATACAGATAGATTGTTTTCAAAGTTATGACGCTCAACAATACCTGCTTGCTCAAACTGTGTTAGGACACGATAGACAGTGGCAAGACCTACGTCTTCACCTTGCTCGATAAGCGCCTTATACACTTCTTCTGCACTCATGTGATGCAGCTCTGCGCTTTCTAATAGCTCTAAAATTTTAATACGAGGTAACGTGACCTTGAGTCCTGCTCTACGTAAATCTTGATTGGTAAAAGAAGCCATAATATCCCTTTTGACTGTAACAGCCTTAACCTGTCTCTTATACACATCTCCGAGCCCACGAGACGGACTCCTATCT
>CAJXUF010000269.1 GCA_913061175.1 uncultured Psychrobacter sp. | reverse complement strand
GATCTACACACTGCATATCGTCGGCAGCGTCAGATGTGTATAAGAGACAGAGTTGCTGGTATCGCGATGGGTCTGGTTAAAGAAGGCGATCGTTTTGCTGTATTGTCAGACATCTTGGGTGATGAAGATCATCTAGGTGATATGGACTTTAAAGTAGCCGGTTCTAAAAACGGTATCACTGCACTTCAGATGGATATCAAAATCGAAGGTATTACCCCTGACATCATGGAGCAAGCGCTTAAACAAGCCTATGCAGGTCGTATCCATATCCTAGAAGCAATGAACCAAGTATTGCCTGAGAGCCGTACTGAAATCAATGCTCATGCACCAAACTACGCGGTTATCGAAATCAACCCAGACAAGATTCGTGACGTTATCGGTAAAGGCGGCGCAACTATCCGTCAGCTAACGGAAGAAACTGGCGCGGTTATCGATATCGATGATGCTGGTACTATCCGTATCTTTGGTGAAAACAAAGCAGCGACCAAGGCAGCTATCGGCAAAATCGAAGCACTAACTGCTGAAGTTGAAGTTGGTAAAACTTATGAAGGTACCGTTGCGCGTATCGTCGACTTCGGTGCATTTGTAAATGTCTTGCCAAACACTGATGGCCTAGTACATATTTCACAAATCGCAGAAGAGCGTGTAGAGAATGTATCAGACTACCTAAAAGAAGGTCAGGTCGTTAAAGTACTCGTACAAGACGTTGATAACCGTGGTCGTATCAAACTGACTATGAAAGGTGTTGAGCAGAACTAATACTCAATATCTGATGTGGTTTAAATAATAAAAAACTGCCTTGAAATGCTCGTTATGAGTATTCAAGGCGGTTTTTTTATGTGTCCAAAAAGATGATGACTGGCTAGCTAAAAGGCCATTTATAACTCAATGCTTTTAGGCAGGTGTATATCGATACGAAGTTTTGGTAGGTCTTGTAAGTACTCAGTTAGTAATGGCAAAGTATCAGCATGCCAGTCTAAAGGCAGGGTATCTACTGTATTGCTTTCATTGGATACGATATCACGTGGTCTGCCTGAGATAAGTGGCCGTGCAAGTAATGCAACTCTGCGTATGCCTTGGTAACGTATAAGCGGCATTATTTGCTGTTGCAAATCAATCAAGGCAGCAGTCAGCCAACGTGTGCGCGCTGGATGATAAGGATGGTTTGATATCACAAGGTTGACAATATAGTTTGGCTGGTTACCGTTACTACTGATACCAAGTCCGACCTGCTCACGTGTACGCTTATTAATTAAGCAGCTACCAACATTCAGACTACCATCGCGGCACGCGCGATGATAGCGACTATAATTATCAGGAAATAGAGTTTTCGCTCGTGTGAGTACAGGATCTAAAACGACACCAGCATTGTTGACAGGTAAAATAAGCAACTGTGCATTACTATTTAAAATAGAGGCATGTGTGAGTTGTAAAATCGCCATCGTAAGCCTCTCTATAACCAAATCAAGTATACGGTTATTGAATCGTCGCTTTATTAGAGTCGTTTGCTTCTAATTGAGCAATTTGTTGTTCGAGTAGCGCAATTTGTTCTGCCTTCATATCAGTCAATTGCTTATTCATAGCCACTTGTTCAGCTGCTAACTTCTCTTGTTCGGCCAGTCGCTGACTTTCATCTTCTAAACGATCAATCTCTTCTTTCGCCAAGCTATCGTTTTCTGGTAGAGGCGCATCTAATATAGCAGTAGGATTTGGTATCGCGTTACTGTCATTATTTGCTTCTCCAGAGTTTTCATGCATGAGCACACCATCGTTAATCACAGAGTCATCTGTTGTCTCAGATATATTGTCTGTTGTTGACTCTGTCGGCGTTTGCTCAGTTATTGGTGCTGAAGTAGCAGTGTTAGCAGGTAAAGTAGATTCTGTGTCAGAGTTACCCAAAATTAAATAGCCGATGGCAATAATCAGCAGTACTAAAATAAATACTGTCCAAATTTTCCGGCGTGTTTTAGTCGCTTTTTTCTTGGAAGCGTGAGTGGGTAAAGGACGAATGTTTTCTCGTTTCATATTATGATCGATTCATGTCAAGAATATAAGTAGCCATACTATAGCAAACTCAAAATAAAAAGCCTATCTATTGATAGATAGGCTTAATAAACCATTAAATAATAAAGTATTTAATCTGTTTTTAAGTATGAAAACTAAATTACTAAGACTTAAATTTCACGGTACCACTAGTGCCAGTCGCCATCGCATCACGTGCCATTTGATCTTCTAAATGGTTCTTGGCGCTAATGGCATCAGGATCGGGGCGGTGCTCTGTGTGTCCGCACTGAGTACATTCAATATACTCATCTGGGGCAGGAGTCACGATATTAACTTGCACCACAGCGTCCATCTCCTGACATTTCGGACAACGTACCCCTGCTAAAAATCGGCGCTTAGGAATAGAGGACTGATAACGCATTTAAATGACCTCGCGAGTCGTTTGAGTATTTGCGGCATCAATATTTTTAACACCAGTGAAGCCGTTGTGACGTAGCAAAGCATCGATACTGGCGCTACGAC
>CAJXUF010000268.1 GCA_913061175.1 uncultured Psychrobacter sp. | reverse complement strand
ATATCGTCGGCAGCGTCAGATGTGTATAAGAGACAGTCTTTGAGCTTATCAACCCAAATAGTTGGTAACACATTCACGCGGGCACCTGATTTGAGAACGCTAAGCGCACGGACACCTGCTTCATCACCGACTAAATCAAGCAACACATCGGCTTGTAAGTCAGGGAAGTCTTCATCTTTTGTATAATCTATCCAACCCGCCAGCTTAGATACGTCTATCAACTCATTAAGCTTGGCATACTTTTCTGGCGAGCAAATTACCGTCACCTTGATGTTATCTTGCGCCACTTTATTCATGAGCAATTGGATTAGTAAATGACCGACACCGCCTGCTGGTGCATTAATCACCACATGCTCGCCTGTTTTTATATCAGCAAAATCTACAAACTGTAGCGCCGTTTGTCCGATACAAGGCAAAGCACCTGCCTGCTCTAAGCTGACATTATCTGGTACTTTCGCAAGTAACTTGGCATCTACTGCCACATATTGCGCATAGCCACCACCGCTAAAGGTCAAAGCCGCTACTCTATCGCCCACAGCAAACTCGTCGCTATTGCTGCTGACTACTTCGCCTGATACATCGAATCCTAAAATAGCTGGCTGATCATTCTCAAACTTGTCTTTACGAATGTTCTCTGCACCCCAGCCTTTACCTTGGCGGGTCTTATAATCGACAGGGTTAATTCCAGCATAGGCAATTTTTACTAGTACTTGATCGTCCTGTAGCTCAGGGACATCAGCACCGTCTTGGTATTTCATTACTTCAGGCTCACCAAACTCGCGTATGAGTACGGCGTGCTGTGTCTTAGGTATGTTGTGGTTAGCTTGTTGATTATTATCAGTAGTAGACGCTGTTGCCATCGTAGAATATCCTTATATTTTGTTTATTAGGCTGTACTTGTTATTCATTTTATTGAAACGTTGTACTGTTAATAGCACTTTCAATCGAGAACATGGTTAATCAATAAGATGATCAATAAAGACAATTGTTCATATATCGATAGATTGCCAATATAATACATTTAGACAAATTATTATAGTTAGGTATTAGGGCAGCATCAGTTCTGCACTAATGGGCAGATGATCTGATAGCGATGACCAAGGTTTTCCAGTGTGTACCCAAGCATCCTTCACAAGCAAATTGCGCACATAGATACGATCCAAGCTGAGTACTGGTAGCTTTGCTGGAAAGGTTGGCAACAGCTTGCCATGACAATGCTTGAACGCTTCTATCATACCGAGATCTGACGCCAGTTTGTCACAAGACATCTTTTTCCAATCATTAAAATCGCCTGCCAAGATAAGTGGTTGATCCGGCGCAATCTCATTTCGCACATAATCACTAATCGCTTGATACTGCTTGATACGATCACGCTCAAACAAGTTCAAATGTGCACACAATACGACAACTGGCATCTCCCAACCGATAGGTTGTACCTCACAGTGCAAGACACCACGCTGCTCAAGCTTGTTGACCGTAATATTTACATTGTGTTTGGGGTCTAGCGGAAAGCGGCTCAATACTGCATTACCATGATGGCCGTTTTCGTATTCGGAATTTTTACCGTAACTGTTTTGCAAATCTAAAAATTCGCCGAACCATTCATGCTGTGATTGATCTGGGTACTCGTTATATTGCATATTACGTTTGAGGTTTTGGCCTTGCACTTCTTGCAAACACAAGACGTCTGAACCCACAGACTCTAGCGCCTGAGCAATACCTTGCATCTTCACTTGGCGATTCAGCGGTGACATGCCTTTGTGGATGTTGTAGCTGGTTAAAACAAAAGAGGTGGTAGTCATAGTTTGGTTAGTTGTACGCTCATTATTTATGGAGTAAAGATCAATAGCTCAGCTACGATAGCACCCATAGTGATGGTAATGACAGACATAAAAAGAGCACTGGCTCGTATTGAACCAATGCTCTCATATTACACCTATGTATTATCAATGGCTAATTCATAAATGGCTGACTCGTAAATGAACATCGCGTATAGGTGTCATCGTCAGATTAGTATCGAGTTACTAACGCTATTGGTTGATCTTCACCCATGATGTCTTGTGGCATAAATACAGCTTCGCCGCCATTATGAATGACGTGTTCGATGATTTCACCGATTGCATCATCTGTGATGCCTTCCGCAGTAGCATCATTGGCAGGGCTTAACGTTTGTGCCTTTTCGTCAATCTTAGCGGACTTTATATAACCACGGCGTACATAAAGTGTCTCACCAGCTCCTTGGAAAGCACTGCGATATACTTCCTGCAAATCCGTCTGCAACATATTCGCACCGCGAGCTTTGTCAATTTCACCTAAGGCAGCTTTGTGCAGCGATGTGCGATACTCTTCTACGGCTTCTTGCACACTATCTACAATATGCTGAGCACTACCGTCTTCTAGATTGGTCGCATTCGATACTGTAGCGATGATATTATCTGGACGATCACAGACTTCTTTATAATAGCCAATATTTTTTGCATCACCAACTATAACAAGAGGCATTTTATGCTCGCCCCATAGCTCTTGGACGCTTTTATCAACCTGTCTCTTATACACATCTGACGCTGCCGACGATATGCAGTGTGTAG
>CAJXUF010000267.1 GCA_913061175.1 uncultured Psychrobacter sp. | reverse complement strand
TACGAGATAGGAGTCCGTCTCGTGGGCTCGGAGATGTGTATAAGAGACAGGCGATGAGCGTACCGTTGAATTGATTTAGTCAGTTTAATTTAACTTGATTTTATAAGCTATTAGATACTTTTACCGCAATTTGAAATTTACTAAAATTGGATGAAACCCTATGTTAGTTAAAAAATATCCTTGTAAAAACGACACGACAGAAACGATCGTATTTAGTTCAGGTTTAGGCGGGCATGCTGATTTTTGGTTACCTCAAATTGAGAGTTTTACCGAGCATTACAATGTGATTTGCTACGAACAAGAGGGCGTGTCGCCTGATAGCGATCTCTTACCCGATGACTATTCTATGCAAGATTTAGCAGAACAATTAATCGAAATATTGAAACAAGAAGGGCTGTCTAATTGTCATTTCGTCGGTCATGCGCTTGGCGGATTCATTGGTATGGAAGTCGCTTATAAAGCGCCAGAGTTGTTAGATAAACTGGTCATCTTAAATGGATGGGAAAGCCTAGATCCTCACACTATTAAATGTTTTAGCATGCGAACCAGTTTGCTACAAGATACAGGGGTAGAAGCATTTGTACGTGCCCAAGCGATATTTTTGTACCCACCGATCTGGATCTCAGACAACATAGATACACTCACGCAAAAAGAAAATAAAGCCATCGCTCACTTTGCGCCAGTCGAGAACGTCTCAACGAGACTAAAAGCCTTGCAGGCTTATCAGCCCCTGATAAATGCCAAGCATATCAAAAATAAAACACTAGTTTTAAGCAACCTCGATGATGTTTTGGTGCCATGGCAACGCGGTCTGGCTTTAGCTGAAAATATGCAGAATGCTCAATTTGAGTTGATGGTGACAGGTGGCCATGCCAGCACAATCACAGAGACCTGCTCAACCAATAACAAAATCCTCCAATTCTTATCCAAAAATTAATATCAATTAGGACGTACTATGACTGATTCTCTATCGTTATCTTCAGAAAGTCTTGACCAGCTGTTTGGCAAGGCCAGATCCTTTAATGCTTGGCAAAAAAAAGACGTACCAGATGCACTACTTGAAGAGATCTATCATTTAGTTAAAATGGCACCTACCTCGGCCAACTGTTCACCGGCGCGTTTTATATTTCTTAAATCTGATGACGCTAAAGCGCGCTTAGAGCCAGCACTGTCATCAGGTAATATCGAAAAAACAATGACAGCACCTATCACAGTGATTGTCGCTTATGACAATGAGTTTTATGAGCAACTTCCCAAATTATTTCCACATACTGACGCCAGGTCATGGTTTAACTCTAGCCCTGAACTCATAAAAGAAACGGCGTTTAGAAACAGTTCTATGCAAGCGGCGTATCTCATCTTAGCTTGTAGAGCCTTGGGTTTAGACACAGGCCCAATGTCTGGGTTTAATAATGAATTAGTGAATGACACCTTTCTTAAAGATAGCAGATGGACCTCAAACCTGCTCATTAATATAGGTTATGGCCAAGAAGATCACTTGTATAGTCGTCTGCCAAGATTGGACTTTGATGAGGCTTGCCAGATCTTATAAACACAGACGATTCATCCATGTGAAAGGGTAGCGGTTTTCGACTGGGTTATTAAGTGAACTATGATGACGCTTAATAACCATTTTTGATTACAAAGCTTTGAAACTAAAGGTTTTCCGCTACAGCTCTGTTATTGCAGGCATAAAAACAGCCCCAACCTTGAGATTGGGGCTATCTACATATGCTAGGTATAAGCATACTCGGAAAAACACTAAGGAAAATTCTATTTACTTATATATTCAGTCCGTTAGATTAAAGCTTTCTATGTTAGTTTCAATAGCATTGCTCAGGTTAGCCTACAAAGATACTATGCATAGATGTTCAATCGGTAAATATATATGAAGTTAAAGAATTATGCTTATTTATAAGAATAGACTATGAGTGGTCATGACATAGAATGGAAATGCTCTAGAACAGCACATCAATATTTCTTATTATCATTATTAGGCCACTTATTACCATTAGTATCAGCAGCATAATTCTAAACTGGCTAATACTAATGCCTGCTAAAAAGCGTTTGCCAATGATATTGCCAATCACGGCGCCCAGTCCTAATACAAGACCATACGCCCATATCTTGACGGTGAGTATCCCAAAAAAGGTGTAGCTGACGATTTGTACAATACCTACAAAGAAAGAATTAGCTGTTTTGGTCGCAATAAGACTTTCTTTTTCCAGTCCAGCATTCATATAAAAAGGGTTAAGAATAGGGCCGAGGCCACCCACCAAAGTGCTCATAAAGGCAATGACAAAGCCCACAGGCACAAAACCTACTTTTGGCATATCAAATGTTTTACTTACTTTACCAAACTTGTATTGGAAAATAGTCGAGACTAAAAATGCGCCAACCAATAACTGAATCCAGCCTGCGTCCAAACGACTAAACACCAATGCGGCTAGCCATGCACCTACGATAGCGCTTGGGACATAATATTTGGTCAATGACCAATCAATATCATGCCAAAATAGATAAAGTCGCGATGCATTACTCAGAAAGGTAGCCACGTTGATCACAGGTGGTGCAATCGCTGTCCCTACCATCGAAGAGGTAACTGGTATCAGTAGCATAGCACCGCCACCACCAGATATAGTGGAGATAATAAAAGCGACCATGCCAGCGACAAACAAACCTACTAAATCTGTCTCTTATACACATCTCCGAGCCCACGAGACGGACTCCTATCTC
>CAJXUF010000266.1 GCA_913061175.1 uncultured Psychrobacter sp. | reverse complement strand
GCGTCAGATGTGTATAAGAGACAGTAGCAATACGATCCCTCTATTCGGTGAGCCAAATCCACAGGTTAGTCCTGAAAAACAGATGCATAAAGCCATCATGAAAATTGTGACTAACTCACAGCTACCTGATGAGCCAAAAGATCCTGATGATTCAGCTATCTTTGAGATTTATAAAGCATTTGCCACCGCTGAAGAGATTGCTGATATGCGTGCGCGTTATGCCGCTGGTATTGGCTGGGGTGACGCTAAGCAAGCCTTATTTGACAAGATTAATGATGAAGTCGCGCCATTCCGTGCACGTTACGAAGAGCTAATGGCCAATCCAAAAGAGCTAGAAGAAATATTACAGATGGGTGCGAATAAAGCCCGTCGTCATAGTCGCAAGCAATTAGATAAGGCTCGCCGTGCTATCGGTATCCGCCCGCTTGCTAAGCTTAAATAATCGTTGCTGGAATAGTCGTTTCACTGGCGCAATTTATTATCAAAGCGGGTGCTAAACGTGCAAACTGAACCGAACACCAAACAGGCGGCTTTGTCTAAAGCCGCCTTATCTGCTATGGCTGATTCAACCTCCGAACTTACAGACAATCAGAGCGAGCATGATGAATCAGTCAACCATGATATGTCGTTACGTATCTATCAGACGCCTGTGCAGCATTTGCCAGAAGACCTGTATGTACCACCGCAAGCCTTTGCTATTTGGTTAGAGCAGTTTGCTGGTCCATTGGATTTCCTTTTGTATTTGGTCAAAAAGAACAACGTCGATTTGACCCAAATGCCCATTTTGCCTATCACTGAGCAGTACTTAGCTTATATCGGTGAACTGGATACCGAGCACTTTGAATTAGCGGGTGATTATCTGCTTATGGCATCAACGCTCATCGCTATCAAAACCGAACTGCTATTGCCTGCCCCTGATACCCCAACCGACGAGCGTGACCCAAAAGCAGAACTGATCGAACGCCTCGAAGAATACGCGCAAATCAAAGTGGTCAGTCAGCGCCTAGACAATCTAGTACGCTTAGAACGCGATGTGTTTTTGGCCATGGTTAGTATGCCTGGTCAAGACGTTATGAATGCGGAGCTGCCAAGCTACTCACCTAACTTGCTGATTGATAGCTTATTTAAAATGCAACTACAGCCCGACTATCAAATGCATACGATCAAAGTTGATGCAGTACCCCTTGCCGATCGTATTGCCAGTATTAGCAGGCAATTAAGTACGGACGGGGCGCGCTCCTTTTATGAGCTATTAGATAAAGCACAGGGTAAAATAGGCGTGGTCGTGAGTTTCGTTGCCATACTTGAGCTTATAAAGCGGCAGTTGGTCGGTGTGGTTAACATTAAGACAGATAGCGGTATCGTCAACTCTGCTCCCAATGACGAACCGTCTGATGTGGATAGTGAGCCTACCGCACTTACGTTACAGTGGCTAGCCTAGTAGGCTCTAAAATTGTCTCCTAGCCCATTCTCTATCAAAATCACAATATTGAAATAAGAGCATACTTTAGATGGTAGATATTGAAGATCCAAAGCAACATAGCAAAACCCAAGAATCAACAACTATGACTACATCACCATCAGCTGAAGCGCAGCATAATTCTCTTGAAGAGATGAGTAAACGTATCGAGGTGCTGTTGCATGCATCAGAGGCACCGCTGACCGCTCACGCATTAAAGAAACATTTGTCATTATCTACTAAGGAATTAAAGCAGACTTTGGAAGTGCTGCAACAACGCTTAGATACAAGTGTGCTTAGGCTACATGAGACCGCCAGCGGTTATCGTTTACAGATATCTGATGACTACAGCAGTCTAATCCAGCGTACTTTTCCGCAGCGTCAGGAACGCTTGAGCCAAGCTTTACTTGAAACCCTAAGTGTCATTGCATACAAGCAACCTGTGACGCGTAGTGATATCGAGCATGTGCGCGGAGTGACATTATCGAGCAATATACTGCGCCAGTTGTTTGATAAAGGATGGATTGTGGAGAAAGGCTTTAAAGATACTCTAGGTCGTCCTGCATTGCTTCATACTACTGCGCAGTTTTTAGATGCGTTTGGATTAAGCCATCTGGATGAACTACCGCCTATGCCAGATATGGAAACCATACGAGCCATGTCTTAAAATCTCTGCTGAACAAACTATAGTTACTCACATAAAAAAGGACAGACTGCATAGGATCTGTCCTTTTTATTACGTTGCTGATTTTGAACTGATATCAAAACCTAGCAACATATCGGTTAATTACTGGTTAATTACGTCAACATCCTTTGGTGGTGTGAATTTAAACTGACTGCTACCAATACTTGGGTTCATCTTAATACCGCTGAACTTGATAGAAGTTGTTTGACCCAAGGTGTCATTCAATACCATCATGACAGGTTTGCCACCACTAAAGCTTATTGAAAGACTTTTAAAACTTGCACTGTCTGACTTAGGATAGAGTACATAGTAGTTTTTGTTGTCATATGGCTGAGTGATCTTAAAGTTTTGATCAATCTTGCTTGGATCACCCGATAGTAGCAAGGCTGGTGTATTACCTACTTGGCTATCAACATTCTGCTTAGTCGCTTGCTCTAAATCCTTGTCATAAACCCACATAGAATTACCATTAGCAACGATCAGCTGCTCTGATGGTGACTTGGTTTCCCAGCGGAAATTATTTGGACGTTGGACACTCATAGAGCTGTCTCTTATACACATCTCCGAGCCCACGAGACGGACTCCTATCTCGT
>CAJXUF010000265.1 GCA_913061175.1 uncultured Psychrobacter sp. | reverse complement strand
GATCTACACACTGCATATCGTCGGCAGCGTCAGATGTGTATAAGAGACAGATGCGCAAATGTATGCTCGAGATTTTGAGTAGTCAATTTAGAAGTTTTTAGCCAATTTTCACGCAGCCATGAACCAATAAGATAAGCGATATTGATTAATGAGTATTGAGACGACAATTACCCGCGCATGGCAACGTCAAGCTGCTTGGTTGTGGTTGTTGCTGCCTATCAGTTGGTTATACGGTTTAATCACATTGCTGCGCCGTCAAGCTTATAAGGCCGGCCTGTTATCAAGCTATCGAGCACCTATTCCCGTGATGGTCATTGGTAATATCAGTGTGGGCGGTAGTGGTAAGACGCCGCTGATTATTGCTCTGGTCAACTACTTACAAAAAAAAGGCATAAAAGTAGGGGTAATCAGTCGCGGGTATGGCGGTGATACGAGTCAAATGCCAGCATTGGTTAGTGCTACTAGCTTACCCCATATAGTCGGGGATGAGCCGTGTTTGATTGCTCATATGACAGGCGCTGCTATGGCAGTGTGCCCCAATCGTCAGCAAGCGATTGCCACTCTATTAAAGGCAGAGCCTAATTTGCAATTGATTATTGCAGACGATGGTTTGCAGCATTATGCACTACAGCGCGATATCGAATGGATTGTGGTAGATGCCGCCCGTGGGTTTGGCAACAAGCAGCTATTACCAACAGGTTTTTTGCGTGAGCCGATGTCACGATTAGAAGGTGCAAATGTTATCTATCATGAAAAGCCAAGTACAGATTCAACTCAGACTTCTAGAAGTGATAATACGATACAGTCTGCTGACCGTTTGACCATGCATTTGCAACCAGCTGAGTTACAGCGCCTATGGAATCCTATATCGAGCGCAGCTCAATTAAATAGTGTTAAGCCTACTAATAATAGCCGCGTCCATGCTGTTAGTGGTATCGGCTATCCGCAGCGGTTTTTTGATACCTTAGAATCTATTGGCTTTGAAATCATAGGGCATCCTTATCCTGATCACTATGATTTTAGTTTGGCTGAGCTTTTACGATATGGTGATTATCCTATTATTGTAACCAGTAAAGATGCGGTAAAAATCAGCGCATTATTGGTAGACTATACAGCGACACAAGCACTCAATGATGAGTATGTAGAACTTGTCAGTAGACTATGGGTGTTGCCAGTGACGGCTGTATTATCTGAGAATAGTTACCATAATCTAGATGAGCAACTAAAGGCGCTAGGGATTCGTAACGACCATGATATGAACACGTCAGCCTTATTATAAATATCAGCCAATATTTTAAATCTCCGTACCACTTTTATAGGAATACGCCATGTCGTTCGCCACCACGCCCGCTAAAACCCATATCGTGATTCCTGCACGTTTTAAGAGTACACGGCTACCTGGTAAGCCATTGCTAACTATTCATGGTAAGCCGATGATACTTTGGGTAGCAGAAAAAGCGCAGACAGCAAGTTTTGCTGATGACATGTGTATAGCGACTGATGATGAGCAAATCGCAAAAGTTTGCGCCGATGCAGGCTTTGATGTGGTTATGACCAGTAGCGAGCATGCTTCAGGTACGGATCGCTTGGCAGAGGTAGCAGCTATCAAAGGTTGGGCTGACCACGATATTGTGGTGAATATGCAAGGCGATGAGCCCCTTGTACCGCCGTTGCTTTTGGAGCAAGTACAGGCGCTTTTGGTAGCGGATGAGGATAGCGTGATGGCCACACTTTGTGAGCCTATTAATGACTATGATACGTTCCAGCGGCCATCGGTAGTAAAAGTAGTCAGCCAATCTGCTAATAACTTACAGCGTGCGCTCTATTTCAGCCGCGCACCGATTCCTTGTGACCGTGACGTCGTATTAGCTGATAATAATCAGATGCAAACTCCAAAAAATGCTTATCGCCATTTGGGTTTATACGCTTATCGTGTCAGTCTATTACAGCAGTTCGTAAACTGGCCACAAACGCCACTTGAGATACTCGAAAGTCTAGAGCAGTTACGTGTTTTAGAAAATGGTCAGCATATCGCAATCGCAGAGGCCGCCTGTCAGTTACCAGCGGGTGTCGATACACAAGAAGATTTAGACCGTCTAAACGCGATGAGCTTAGATAACTTTCACAACCCTAATAAATAATAGTCTGAGCAAAGTTGCGTGCGATTCTAAGTTTTCTACAACGCTAAAGTATCGTTGTCGTGGCTATACCTGAAATACCTAATCAATGTGATAGAGCCATAACCATGAATAATTTGACAGGAAATATGGACGCACTAGATAACACAGACCGTATGTATTTTGCGCCACTCTTGCCATGGCAAAAAGTACTGTGGTTACAGTTGACCGAGCGAGTACTTAAGCAGCAGTCTTTGCCGCATGCATTGCTCGCTGCTGGTATGCAAGGTATGGGCAAACGCGCCTTTGTATGGCGACTGGTCGCTTGGCTATTGTGCCGTGAGCGTGGTACACACCCACTAGGTGCTTGCGAAGTATGTGAAAGCTGTCAGTGGCTCAAGTCGGGAACTCATCCGAGCTTGCAAGTATTGCCACTCGTTAGTATGCCTATCAGTGTCGAAAGCGATGCGCTTCAAGAAAAATTAAGTAGCACAAAAGATAAAAAAGGCGCTAAAGCTACTAGCAATAGTGCTCTTAAGATCAAAGTAGATGATATTCGTGCTTTGCAGCCTTTTATTTATCAAGGCGGGCAGGGAATGCGCATCTGTGTATTAGCTGTCTCTTATACAC
>CAJXUF010000264.1 GCA_913061175.1 uncultured Psychrobacter sp. | reverse complement strand
GAGATAGGAGTCCGTCTCGTGGGCTCGGAGATGTGTATAAGAGACAGCTATAATACCTGCTCGTTGCCGCTATTACCCGACATGCTCAAATTATGGCAAACAAGCTTTAACATGGCATGGCACCCGTAAGGGTGGTTGGTTGTTGTTAAAGCGTCTTAGCAGGTGTCACCCTTTAGGTGGGCACGGTATAGACTTTGTACCCTTACCCTTAGCTTCCTATAGCTATCAATACATATCTTTTACTGATGTATCAAATAATAACCCCCAGAGTTTGGGTGTCTATCGAGACAATACTAGCTATGTTTCACAGCTTAATCATTTGATGAAATCAACATGAAGTCGCCTTCTTTAGTCTCAGATAGATACTCTGTTAAGTTACCCACAAGTTATCCACACTCTTGGTATCATTTGAGACAGATTTTTAGTAAAATGATGCACATTTTATGTAAATGACTACTGATGCAGTTGCAATGTGATAGGACAGCTGTGTAGGAGAGTCATGACACATGCCCTAATTTTTCATTCCCTAATTTTTTAATCTAGGAAAGGTTTATGCAAAAGATATTTCGGGTGATGATCATCATTGCGATGCTAATTACCGCTTATCTGCTGATTTTGGCATGGCGAGATGATTATGCCGATGCTCCAGCTGTAGATGCGGTGCCAGAAACTACGAGTTCGGTAGGTGCTGACATTCCTTCTACTACTGGTGCAGCAGGTGATATCCCGGTACAGACATTACCTGTGGATAACAGTGCCGTGACAGCGACTCCTGCGAAAAACGCTGGTCTAATCACGGTAACAACTGATCGCTATGATATAAAAATCAATCCAGAAGGTGGTGATATTGTTTATGCTGCGCTCAAGCAGTATGACGCAACGCTCGATAGCGATAAGCCTTTCGTATTGTTAGAAAACAACAGTAACCGTGTGTATGTGGCTCAATCTGGACTTATTGGTCAGAACGGTATTGATACAGCAGAAGGCAGAGCGACTTATAACCATACTGCTAACAATTATGTGATGGAAGATGGACAGCAAACGTTGTCAGTGCCGCTTACTTATAAAAAAGACGGCGTGACGATCACCAAGACTTTCACTTTCACTGAAAATAAATATCCAATCGATATTAGCTATCAGATTCAAAACGCGTCTACCAATGCTTGGCAAGGTCAGATGTTTGCACAGTTAAAGCGTGATGATAGTAAAGATCCTGGCATGTCTGATAAAGGCGCGCTGAGCATGGCGACTTATTTAGGCGGCGCTTGGGGCATACCAGATGATCCTTATAATAAGCTGAAATTTGGTGACTTTAGTGACGGCGAGTTGACGACCACTAGCGATAAAGGCTGGGTTGGTATTGTACAACATTACTTCGTATCTGCTTGGACACCTGAAAACTTCACTGGCAAATTCTTCACTCGTGAAACAGGTAGTGATTACTTTATCGGCTTCAATAGCCAACCAGTGAATGTGGCACCAAATAAGCAAGTTACCTTGAATGCAACACTGTATGCAGGTCCAAAAGTTCAGTCTGAGCTAAAAGACGTTGCGGTAGGCCTTAACAAAACAGTTGATTATGGTCTGCTGTGGCCAATATCAAAGGTCTTGTTTGCTATCTTGGAAGGTGTGCATAAGGTTGTTGGTAACTGGGGTTGGTCAATTATTTTACTGACTATCTTAGTAAAAATTGCCTTAATGTGGTTCTCTAATAAGAGCTACTATTCGATGGCTAAAATGCGTGCCATTGCGCCGAGACTCAAAGTGCTCAAAGAAGAGCATGGCGATGATCGTATGAAAATGTCGCAAGAAATGATGGCGATATACAAAGAAGAAAAAGTCAACCCGATGGCAGGTTGTCTACCAATCTTGATGCAAATGCCTATTTTCTTAGCCTTATATTGGGTATTGGTAGAGAGTGTTGAGCTTCGCCATGCGCCATGGATTTTGTGGATTCAAGATCTATCAGCGATGGATCCATGGTTTATCTTGCCGTTGCTAATGGGTGCATCAATGTTTGTACAGCAGCAGTTGAACCCACAGCCAGCAGATCCGATGCAAGCAAAAGTCATGAAGTTCTTGCCGATTATCTTTACTGCGTTCATGCTGTTCTTCCCAGCAGGTTTGGTTCTATATTGGACAGTCAACAACTTGTTTAGTATGACTCAGCAATATATCGTCAATAAGAAAGTCGATGAAGAGCAGAAGCGTCGTACGGTAAAAGTGGTCGATTAACTAGCTCTTTTTCGATAATATAAATAACCATCGCGCAAGCGGTGGTTTTTTTATAGGTGGTGGATAAGTGGTAAATGTTATCCACAGCTTATCAACATTATCCACAGCTTATAAACATTAAAACGAAAATATGTCTGATGCGGCTACCTTTCAAAGTTTGCTTTGTCAGTATGAGTTCAGACGTCTATAATGGATCTTTTAAATATTGAGAGTCATTGTGGATTCCTTAGAGACAGCATTAGCCGTACCTAATTCTTCTGAAAAGTCTAATACATCTGGATTGGCCACAATTGCTGCGATTGCAACGCCGCTTGGGCGAGGAGGTGTAGGTGTCATACGTCTATCAGGCAGTCGTGCCTACGAAATGGCATGCGCTCTAACAGGTAAGTCTGCTTTTACGCCGCGGATGGCCAGCTTCTGTCGTTTTTATCAAGCTGATGGCACTGTCATCGATGAGGGATTGGTATTGTTTTTCAAAGGTCCGCACTCATTCACAGGCTGTCTCTTATACACATCTGACGCTGCCGACGATATGC
>CAJXUF010000263.1 GCA_913061175.1 uncultured Psychrobacter sp. | reverse complement strand
CGAGATAGGAGTCCGTCTCGTGGGCTCGGAGATGTGTATAAGAGACAGGGGTTACCCTCTGCATCGAACGCCGCCTTAATCGCTGGTCCGCGTTTTTGCTCAGTACGATCCGGCTGCTTATCGCTAATACCTTGAATCTGAATTGCCAAACGGCGCGGAGCAGCAAAGGCTTTGATGCTATCAAAGGTAATATCTGCTGCCGTCAATTGCTCAGTGACACTGGTTTGTAGTGCATCACGTAATGGTTTTAGGCTCTTTGGAGGTAGCTCTTCACACCCCAGTTCAAATAGAATAGTACTCATGGGATGCTCCTATTTATCGTTAGTAGATTGGTTAGTGTCAGTAGTTTCTTTTGCTACGCCATCTGCTGCTAAGCTGTCTTTTGACACGTCTTCTTTTGGCAAATACTTATCAAGCGCCGCTTGGCGATGTTCTTCATCAGCCAACGGGAAGCCCAATTTGGCACGAGCTTCGACATAACCAAAAGCAACCTTACGAGCAAGTGTACGCACACGTAGGATAAAACGCTGACGCTCAGTCACTGAAATAGCGCCGCGTGCATCAAGCAAGTTAAAGGCATGAGATGCTTTTAATACCATCTCATAAGCTGGTAACGGCAATCCTGCATCGACCAATTTGTCGGCTTGTTGCTCATAAAAGTCAAACATCTCGCCCATCATCGGCACATCAGCGTGCTCAAAGTTGTAGGTAGACTGCTCGACTTCGTTTTGATGAAAAACATCGCCATAAGTCACACGGCCAAACTCACCGTCTGCCCAGACCAAATCATAAACGCTATCAACGCCCTGTACATACATGGCCAAGCGCTCAAGTCCATAAGTGATTTCGCCAGTGACTGGGAAGCACTCGATACCGCCGACCTGCTGGAAGTACGTGAACTGCGTGACTTCCATACCGTTTAGCCAAATCTCCCAACCAAGTCCCCACGCACCAAGCGTTGGCGATTCCCAGTTGTCTTCTACAAAGCGCACATCATGCACCAATGGATCAATACCAATGGCTCGTAGTGAGTCCAAATACAGCTCTTGGATGTTCGGTGGATTTGGCTTTAGTACAACCTGGAACTGATAATAATGCTGCAAACGGTTCGGGTTATCACCATAGCGCCCGTCAGTAGGACGACGTGATGGCTGTACATAGGCCGCATTCCAGCGCTCAGGACCTAACGAGCGCAAAAACGTCGCGGTATGAAAAGTACCTGCACCGACCTCCATGTCGTAGGGCTGCAATACAACGCAGCCTTTATCGGCCCAATAATTTTGCAAAGTTAAGATTAAATCTTGAAAAGTCATCGGTTGAGAGTCTTTATCTTGGGTCATCGGGGTTATCGCTTGGGATGTCATAGTTTCGGTTTTCATAGTAAAGCCACTGTGAAATGAGTATTATTAAATAAATCTCTGATAGCGCTCGCGCGACCTATTCGGCAACGACTCTATCTGCCTGCTCACCTTACTAAAAATTGACTATTTTATCCATATTTACATCAACTAAATTTGCATAGTGAGCACAAAATCTCAGTTGTATAGCGTATTTGCAGACAAATCATCATAGAATTCGCACTAATATAATGAATAAAAAAATACCCAAATGCGCTAGCATTCGGGCAGGAGGAAAATTGTATCTTGGGCATCCTGATTGATCAGGCTTTTTATTTTTTGGAGGTCTACTGCTTTTAGCAACTACGTCTAACTTAAACATGACTCTTTAACTGATTTAAAAAAGCTAATTTTAAAGATAACTATCAGGCTCACATTATTGATAAGACTGACTATTGGCCTTTGGCATAATTATCCATAGGATGATATAAATCAAAATGCCTGGTACTGCTGCACTTAATGATGAGATGATTACAAATAATACTCTCACCCATGTTGGCGACCAACCAGCATACTCTGCAATGCCACCCATCACACCTGCTATCATGCTATTGTTTGGTGAGCGATGTAATTTTGCTAACTTAGCCAAATCAAATACCTCTCTATTTTCTATTCTTGTTTATTTTTTTATTCTATTTTTCTAACAGTCTTACATATTTAGCTAAAACATTATCTTGCTTTGCTAACTTACGAATCAGTATATCAATAATTCAGGATTTATCTGTTGAAGGTATAGCAGTACTTTGTGAGTTTATGCTACTCAAGCTTACCCTAATCTGTCATAGCACCATGCAAGCCCCTGATTTTAAATAGTTATTTCAAAATGTTTCAAAACTGCCTTTGTTGCTATAACCTTGCAATTTAGCTTCACGTATCTCGTTATTTTTAATTTAATCAAAGAGATAAGCTCGCTTTATAACGCTAAAATTGAGTCAAACTTTTGATAGTCTGAATAATATTTTAGCTAACCAATTTTACTCGATTAAAAGAACCCTCAATTAAAAAACGTGCGATTCCTTGTACGTTCGATATACCTTATTTTTACAATAACCCACCTGCAAATCATCCAAAAGCTTTATACCATGCTGATTAGCAACTTAGGTTTTCAGATGTTCTATGATGAAAACTAGGACACTGCTCAACTATTAGGTAAAAGTACCTTTACGAAGAATAGTAGAAGTAAAGAACGTGGTTGGTATTATGATTCTTAATAGGTGTCTACTTTGGATCATTTAACTTAGACAGCATTGACCGTATTTTTTGGAATAGAGATAGAACACTAAGATTAGAATAAAAAATAATAAGGATAACTATGTACGACACTGGATTGATGATTGGACATTTCGAGCCGCTGCATTTAGGGCCTGTCTCTTATACACATCTCCGAGCCCAC
>CAJXUF010000262.1 GCA_913061175.1 uncultured Psychrobacter sp. | reverse complement strand
TCGTGGGCTCGGAGATGTGTATAAGAGACAGGGCAAAGTCTGAGTTGTAATCAGCCATAATATCGACAAAGAACTCAACTTGTTGCAGTAATTCTTCAGGTGATTCGACTTCACGCATCTGCCACTGAATACCACCAATACGCACTTCAGACTTGCGAGTATTAGGCTTATAGTCTTTAGGCTCATAATAAATATTTGCCCACTCAAGCAAGGTAGCAAAGCCTTTTGACTGTTTGTCATCTGGCAAATAAGCAGTCAAAATACGTTTAACGATAAAGCCATTAGACAGCTGGAACGACAAAGCTGAATCGTGAATTTCACGGCTTTCAACGGCATCAATATATTCGCCTGGAGTCAGATCTTTATGGTTATGATAGTTAGGTATACGTCCACCAGCTAAAATAGCGCGGAAGTTCAACTGTCGGCATAGCTCCTTGCGTGCATCATACAGACGACGACCGAGGCGATAGCCACGATAATCAGGGTCGATGAGCGCATCTAAACCATAGATTGCATCACCTTCTGGGTTGTCTCTGATGATTTCTTTTTGCCCAATCAAATCGTCATAGGTGTGCGGGTTTGAAAATTTGGCATAGTCAACGCGCATGGAGAGTACGATACCAATCAGCTGATCATGATCAAACAAAGCAATTTGACCTTCAGGGAACGCGTCAATCAAAGTATGAATGGTTGTCTTTGACCATGCGCCACCCAAGTTTACATAGACACGATCCATCAAGGCTTTTAATTGTGGATAATCTTTTTTCTTAATCTCAGCAATCGTGAGGTGAAAGTCATCTAGTTTTTCCATCTTACTCATAAGTTTCCTGTTTTAAATAGCTATTGAATGTAGTGGTATCAAATAATGTTGTCATGGCACATTGATGTACCGATTTTTGTGCAAAAAAGTAATAAAAACATTCCAATAGGAACATATTGTCGTTACAATAATTTATTGCCGTATTTACAATAGGTTATGTTGATATCTTGGGCCGTTTTACTCATTATGTTTGGTGCTTGTTTCGACTAACGTAAAGGATTAAAGGATAGCGACTGCTACAATCTACATCACTCTATACCTATAGGGTTTGTGAGCACCGATAAGCGCCTAACTCTGCATTATCATTGTACCTGCGACTGTCTTGCTATTTATTATCTCAATATAGAATCTAAATAATATCTATCAGCACCTTTTGTTTTGCTTGTTATCATAGCAAGCTGTAACGGTAATAACAGTCTCACGTAGTAAATATTTGCTACGTTTTTGTGAGTCAATTTTTTGGTTCAACTCAGGCATAGTATTGTGTTGCTTGTTTCGTTTAGCCGTATCTCATCGGCTTCTTAGGATTATTTTATTATGCCTTTAAATCATACCAATAGAATCATGAAGTGGGATGACATAGATGACTCCGCTTTGGTTCAGTTGGTTTATGTCAGTACGCTGACTCTTGGCTCGCGTTTGAGCACCTCTATTTTTGATGAAGTAGAAGGTCACGCACGTAACTACAATCAGCAGCATAAAATCACAGGCACGCTATGCTACGGCAATGGTCATTTTCTACAATGTATCGAAGGCAAAAAGTCAGACGTATTTAATCTGCAAAAGCGTATCTTCGTCGATAGTCGTCATAAGAATGTAGAAGTGTTGCTATTACAAGTCATCAATCATCGCAGCTTTGCCGACTGGCGTATGCGCTTGCTGTTTTTAGAGCGTTGGTTGTGGTCCCCCGCGACCAAAAAACAGGCTGTACAACTATCTCCGTTTTTACCATTTGCGCCGCACGGTTGGTCATCTGATCAGACCGAACAGTTTTTGCAAATTATCAAAACTTTCGATAGCCCACCTCATATTAAGGCGGCAGGTATTACTTATAATGCATTGGGTAATATGGTACGTCATATCGCGGCACCGCATCAGGCGTTTCTGATTATTCAAGGGTTTTTGAGCATATTATTGGTCGTCGCACTGATACTGTTATATTTATAAATCGTAGTTTTTGCGAATTATAAATTCATAAAAAAGACGCTAGCCTTTCGGGTTAGCGTCTTTTTATTTGGGTTAAGCGTTTAGAGTACTAATCACATATCAAAAATTTTACCACGGTTCATAATGTTGTTGGGATCGAATACTTTTTTGACTTCTTTTAAGTATTCAATCTCAGTCTCACTGCGGCTATAGTGCAAGTACGGCTTCTTCGTCATACCAACCCCATGCTCAGCAGACACTGAACCACCATATTTTTGTACCGTCTCAAACACATATTTATTGACTACCTGACACTCAGCAAAGAAATCATCTTTGCTCATGTTTTCAGGTTTTAAAATATTCAGATGCAAATTACCATCACCGATATGACCAAACCAACAGACTTCAAAGTCAGGATAGTTACTGCTGACAATGTGATCAATCTCTTCGATAAAGGTCGGTACGTGGCTTATTAGCACCGATACATCGTTTTTATAAGGGGTAAAGACTGAGATGGTCTCTGAGATATACTCACGTAGCTTCCATAGCTCTGCTGCTTGCGTTAGGTTTTGGCTCATAACCCCATCAACGACCCAACCTTGCTCCATACAGTGCTCAAATATGGCCATGGCTTTGTCCATGATTGGCTCATAGGGTGCTTCAAATTCTAATAGCGTATAGAACTTAGTACGTGACTCAAACGGCTCTTGCACTTGACCATGTGCCATCAGCTTATCAATGGCTACATCGTCGAAGAACTCAAACGCTGTTAAATCAATCTGTGCTTGAAAGGCAGAGAGTACGTTCACTGTCTCTTATACACATCTGACGCTGCCGACGATATGCAGTGTGTAGATCT
>CAJXUF010000261.1 GCA_913061175.1 uncultured Psychrobacter sp. | reverse complement strand
TCTACACACTGCATATCGTCGGCAGCGTCAGATGTGTATAAGAGACAGTATTTATATATGACAACTTAATTTAATAAAGAGCGGTCATAGTAATGTCGCGGATCTGCGCATTAGCGACAGGGATAGTAAATAATAGCTGTCTATCTGTATTGGCAGCTAACTGACTTTGCTTGCCTAATAAATAATCGTTTGGATCCGCAATGAACTCTCCAATAATCTGGTCTTTACCATAAACACTTATTTTTACATTTGGGTATAGTTGTGATTGCGGGTTGCCGTTACTTAGAGTAGCGCCTATGTCGCTAAATGTACCAGCGGTTTTAATCTGACTGCTTCTATGAAAGGTATTGCTGATGGTAAGCGCAGATAAGTCCGCACTGGGCAAGCTGCAGGCAGCGACAGAGCATATTGATTGGAGACGCTGAGCATAGGCTGGGTTTTTCACTAAATTTTCTAAGTTAAAAATAACATACTGTGCCGCGAGTAGGAGTGCTAAGACCAAACAACCTAATATCCATAATAATGATGCAATTGAACGTGTCGTTTGGGTTGGTGCAAACGGTAGCTGGGTTTTTCTTAAACGTTCGTCGGCAACAGGGTCTTCATCTTTAACGGGTACTCCCATATCAGACAGAAGCTGTGATAAGTCTGTATCATCTGGTGGTGTTTCTTCGGGTTGATTTTGTTCTTCTAATAGTTTTTGTAGCCATGAATTGTTATCAGTACTCTCAACATTGGCATGAATATCATTGGCCGCTGCCGAGCTAAGCATATCCTGTGTTGATGAGGATGCTGAAATTGTACTAGTAGATGGTTTCTTGGTTGATGAATTAGAGCTTTTGATAGTTTCTTTAGAAAGGGGCGCTTTTGGTTTTTCTGTGGTTGCTACGCTAGGACTGGTATTACTTGCTTGAGTCAACCATGCATCCATGCTATCTAATGAGTCATACTCTTGAACATCTTCTTCTGGATCGTCTATATCCATATCATCATAGATTAAGTCGTCATGAATCAAAGTATCAGATGATTTTTTCTTACTGATTGAAGATGTAGGGCGATTTGGCACATTTTGAAGTTTATGCTGATTGCTACTAGTATTCGCTTTTTGCTCATTTGATATTGGTTGAGTTTGAGCTTTTTGTTGAGCAGGAATATTTTTTTGTGGTGTTGGTTTTTGAATAACCTCAGAATTTACCACAAGATGTTTATTGACCAAAAAACTTTGCTGGCACCGATCACAGCTGATGGTAGCATTGACTTGATTTAGTTGAGTTTGTTTAACGCTATAGCAAGCTTGGCAATGGGGGCATTGGGTTTTTATTGGTGTGGTCATAGAGGCGAATCCAAAAAAGTATGGTTATCAATACCGCTTAGCCACTCACCAATAGCTGCCCACAATACTCATTTTACTTATTTAATTTCGATGAATTATGGGCAAAGACAGAGTGGCGTCAAACACATAACATTTGACTGCCATCTATCGTAACAGATGTAATTAAATGTTGCTAGCTAGTAAATGTACCTGATAAACGCTGCCAGTGTTGGTCTTCTTGCGCAGTAAAAGCATGCTTAGGATCCAGTGCAAAATATGGCTGATAAGCTTCAGTGACTTGCTCGGTTTGCGGCTCAATCAAACCTGCTAATACGATACGGCCCTTTGGCGCAATCAGTGTTGCAAAGTAAGGTGCTAAACCAATAAGCGGCTTCGCTAAAATATTAGCAACGATCACTTCTACAGGCAAAACGTCATGCTGCGAGCAATACTCTGTAAATTCTTCTGGCAAAAATGCCTGCAAACGATCGCCTACATTGTTGCGTACCGCATTCTGATTGGTAGCAAGTACCGCCTGTGGGTCAATATCGACTGCATATACTTGACGTGCACCCAATAGCAAAGCAGCAATCCCTAGAATACCTGAGCCACAACCATAATCGATAACCACTTTGTCTGTTAGGTCTTGCTCTGTTAGCCAGTCTAGACATAGGCGAGTCGTAGCATGATAGCCAGTACCGAATGCTAAGCCAGGATCCATAATGATATTGGTGGCTTTAGGGTTAGGCGGCGTTAGCCAGTCAGGTACAATCCATAAGTCATTAGCACATTCGATAGGATGATAGTTGCTCATCCACTCGCGTTCCCAGTCCTTATCATCAACAGCCGTTAGCCAAATACGAGTAGCCTGTACTTGTGCAGCGATTTCATGACTTAATTGCTCAACCGCTTGACGACTGCCAGCATCAGTAGTCGCATCAAATAGTCCTGTTAGTATCACCTCATCCCAAAGCGGTGATTCACCTGGAAGTGGCTCAAACAGAGGTTGATCGCCAGCATCGTCTAAAGCTATTGATAATGCGCCTGCTTCTAATAAAAGCGCTTCAGCCAAGTCGACGTTTGATTTTTCGCATTGTAAATGCAGTTGTTGCCATGCCATAAAGATAACCTTAAGCGGAAATAAAAATGAGTGTAGGTGTTAGGGGTTGCCCTAGATAAATCTACATACAATGAAATGCATGATGTATATAGATGTTTTAACTAATGAATCTAAAATATGCAAATATCAGTTATTAGCGCAGTGCTTGTTTTGCTTCATTGACTACGCGTGAGTTACCCTGAGCTTGTCCTGATTGCAATATAACTTGCCATAGTGCTTGTCTACGATTACTGTCTTGAGAGACGCTAAGACCACGGCGTGCCATCGCTTCTGCTTTACGAGGCTGGTTCTTTTTTAATGCTACTTGTGCCAAATAGAAGTATACCGCCGATGATTTGGGCGCTAGACGCTGAGCACGGGTAAAGCCTGTCTCTTATACACATCTCCGAGCCCACGAGACGGACTCCTATCTCG
>CAJXUF010000260.1 GCA_913061175.1 uncultured Psychrobacter sp. | reverse complement strand
AAACCTGTTGCTTTTGTTTGCCATTCTCCTGCAGCGCTCAAAAACGTTAAAGTCGATGGCGAGTATTTGGTAAAAGGCAAAACAGTGACTGGTTTTACTAACTCTGAAGAAGACGCAGTTGGCCTAACAGACGTAGTACCGTTCTTAGTAGAAGACGCATTGAAAGCTAATGGTGGCAACTACGAAAAAGCGGCTGATTGGGAATCATTTGTTGTTGAAGATGGTCTGCTAATCACAGGTCAAAATCCTGCATCATCAGAAGAAGCTGCTAAGCGCCTAATGGCGAAGCTGAAAGGTTAGTCAAATTCACTACACAATAAGGTCGATACCATGATTCGCTTACATCATCTCAATCAATCACGCTCATTACGCACGCTATGGCTCTTAGAAGAGCTAGGCGTACCTTATGAAGTAGTCAGCCATCAGCGCGATGCCAAGACTCATTTAGCACCAGACTCTCTAAAGGCTGTACATCCACTCGGTAAGTCTCCGGTTATCGAAATGGATGGACAAATTTATGCTGAGTCAGGTGCTATCACTGAGTTATTGATTGAGCGGTTTGCGCCAGAGCGTCTGCGCCCTGCTACAGGAAGCTCAGACTATGGCTACTATCTACAGTGGATTGATTTTGCAGAAAGCTCGCTCATGTTGCCATTAATGCTTGAATTATTTACTAACAAAGCAGGCATCAATGACAATGAGTTTTTAAACGGCTATATCGAGACAGAAAAAACCAGACTGTTTAAGTATCTGGATACCTCAGTTGAAGGTAAGTCGTTTATTGTAGGTGATAAACTGAGCGGTGCCGACTTTATGCTGTCATTCGATTTGATTATTCTTGCTAAGCGTCAGAAACTTGATGCCTATCCGCATATCAAACAGTATGCTGAAAAGCTGGCCAGTCTTGATAGTTATCAGCGTGCGATGCAACTAGAAGCAAAATATGATGAATCGATTTAGTGTTTGGTATTAATTGATACCTTGGTATTAGCCACAATATTATGTATTAACTGATATGTCATATACTGACTGACCAATTTTTCGATACACAAAGACAGCTCTGTATAGAGCTGTTTTTTATGCGTATAGTATTTTTTGCTTGTTGCATCGTTTGTTTTAATGTTCGTCGCATTGCATGAAACACTGCTATATCTTTATTCAGCAGCGCCGATGAGTTACGCGGTGATGACAAAAGCACTGTAAAAGCTATGATAAAATATGCCCTGCATTTCTTAGGTTATCTTTCCAGTTTGACCAGCATTTATATCAGTAACTCCGCTGTTTTTAAGCTATGAACATTCATCGTACTGACCTGATTTTGCGTCTGGAATCTGTTCTATGCCATTCTATTTCCTTATACAAATGATGGTACGTCCATGAGTAATGAATATCAGTTTAAGCCCCACGAACAACCAATAATGGTGGGCTCTCCTGCCAACCCTGATCATCCTGCACGCCGTAAACTATTTTACTTACTGATCGGAATTTTCGTTGGTCTCACTGCCAGTTTCCAAAACGGTCTGCTCGTCGCAAATCTTACTCAAATTCAAGGTCAACTGGGCTTAACGCCAGCCGAAGGTGGTTGGATATCTGTTAGCTATAATATGACCAACGCCTGTATCACCGTTCTGCTGTACAAGATCCGCCAACAGTTTGGCATGTCACTGTTTAGTAAAATCACTCTGTTCTTTTTGTTGGCTGCCACGAGTTTACAGTGGCTAATCAGTAGTCATCTGCTAGATACGCCTAATATTGGAATTGAACCTTATTACCTAGAGATTGTCGCCAGAGGACTTAGCGGTATGGTCGCAAGTGGCATGACCATCTTAGGGTTATTCTATTGTTTGCAAGGTATGCCAACCGTCAAGCGTACCAGTGGCTTGATATTGGGTTTTGGCTTGGTACAGTTTGGTATTCCACTATCACGAATCATCTCGCCCTATCTCGCCATTGATGGTCAGCTTGAGAATTTATTTTTATTTCAATTTGGTTTGGCACTGATTTGTTTTGGACTGATTAATATATTGGAGCTACCGCCAGGTAATACGGAAAAAGTATTTGAGAAACTCGACTTTTTAAGCTTTGCTTTTTTTGCGAGCGGTTTGGCGGCACTGGCTGTTATTTTGGTGCAAGGTAGGATTTTATGGTGGACGACGCCTTGGCTCGTCTATCCCCTAATGATTGCCATTGTTGGAATTGGCGTCGCTCTATGGATTGAAACGCATCGCAAAAACCCGATGCTACAAGTTCGCTGGATGCGTAGCCGCAATATTATTGCCTTTATGATTACCGGCGCAGTCATGCGAATTTTGCTATCTGAGCAAAATGTTGGTGCTGCAGGCCTACTTGCCAATTTGGGCTATGGTAACGATCAGCTGGTTACTTTTTATGCTGTCATAATGGCTGCCAGTGTGCTGGCTTTGGTGATTAGTATTTTTAGTACCAATCCAATGGACTTGCGCCGTCCCGTTATTTTTGCAGTGGCATTGATTGCCTTGGGTTCTTGGATGGACGTTGGGGTCTCTATCAACTCCGCTCCCTATATGTTTTATATTAGCCAGTTTTTGATTGCATTTGCCGCGGTATATTTCATGGGACCTTTAGTTTTCGAAGGATTCTTGCGAGCTATTGCTAGTGGCCCTGCTTATATCATTAGTTTTTCGGTTATCTTTGGTATTTCCCAAACGGTTGGTGGATTGGCAGGTGCAGCGGCTATTCAGGCATTTACGACCATTCGTACACAAATACATTATGCAGATATGGTCAGCTCACTGAATTTGGGTGATCCTACGTTCAGCGCTCAAATTGCTGGTACTCGTAGTGTCTGTCTCTTATACACATCTGACGCTGCCGACGATATGCAGTG
>CAJXUF010000259.1 GCA_913061175.1 uncultured Psychrobacter sp. | reverse complement strand
CACACTGCATATCGTCGGCAGCGTCAGATGTGTATAAGAGACAGACCTAATACCGCGCCTACTAGCGTGTGAGTACTTGATACAGGCAGACCCATCGTCGATGCGCCCATTACAACAGCAGCAGCAGCTAGCTCAGCTGAGAATCCTGAAGCTGGATGCATTTTCGCTAGATTGGTACCAACAGTTTGAATAACCTCTTTACCAATGAACCAAAGACCAACGATTAGTGCCACACCAAAAGTCAACATGACAGCAGGTGGTACAGCAGCTTCAGTAGCGATACTATTGGTACGAATCACATCCATAATAGCGGCAAAAGGACCAACGGCATTGGCGATATCGTTTGAACCATGACTAAAGGCAAAAGCTGACGCGGTAAATACTTGCATCCAGCTAAACATAATAAATGTCGCTTTGGTCAAATCTTCTTTGTGCTTACCGCGAATACTCTTGGTATAGATATAGGTCGCTAACCATACTAGCGCCGCTATCATACCCATAATCAAGAAGCCCTGCAGTGTGGTCAGGCCGCTATTAACATTTTTTAGACCTTTAAAGACGACTAGAGAAGTCATCACCGCACCACCTGCGGCAGCAATGATAGGTACCCATTGCTTCAATGCTTTTAGAGTATCAAGGCTACTGCGCTCATTTTCAATATCATAAAGCTTTTTGTAGTAATCAGTTTCTAGGTCTTCAACGATACAATCGTCATCTTTATAGATTTCCTGATCACGTAACATCGCTGACGTATAGGCCAATTGCTCAGACTCTGTCAAACCATCCAAAAACTCTTTATGGTTTTGCTTTAAGACTTTTTTATTGCCTTTTAGCGTCGCAATATAGGCTTCGGTTTTATCATTATATTCAATGATGTTTTTCTTGATTTGTCCATATAAAAGATAAGACAACACGCCACCTAGTAGCGGTGACAGCACCCAAGAAATAGCGATAGTTCCAACCGTTCCCCAGTCTACCGTTGATAGCGCCATATCCGTACCACCTAACGTGATACCTAACACAATGGAGCTACCAATCACACCGCCAATAATGGAGTGAGTGGTCGAAACAGGCAGACCTTTTTTGGTTGCAAATAACAGCCAAAATGCTGCTGCAACCAATGCGGAGAGCATGACATAAATGAACTGATTGGGCGTCACTGATAGACCATCTAGATCGACGATGCCGCTTCGAATCGTATCAGTCACCTCCCCGCCTGCAAGGACTGCCCCCGATACTTCAAATATCGCGGCAATACCCAATGCTTGCGGGATAGTCAACGTCCCTGCACCCACCGAAGTACCAAAGGAGTTGGCGACATCGTTACCACCGATATTGAATGCCATAAAGACACCAAAAGCGGTCGCCACGATGAATAGCGTCGTTTGCTGACGCATGGTGTAATCTAAACCCCACCACAAAAAGTAGGAAGTCATCGCAATCAGTAAAATGGCAAAAAATAGATTTATTCTCATAGAGCCAACTGGCTTGACTGACTCTGTAGAACTGCTGCTAATACCCATACGTTAGTACGTCCTGCGTAAGCTGATTAAAATTATATGAGGTTGATAATATTGCGCTGCTACTCACAGTACTTTTTACGGCATCTAATGAAGTAGCATATATAAAATATACAACATGCGATTAGAAGGTCTTAAACCGACTAGAGCGAAAGTAAATAATACATCCCTCAACATGTCACAAAGCCGCAAGTGATATTGCCAAATCGTCTGATTACAGCATCTTGCGGCTTATACATTTCTTAGCGATATTTGTGGTACTACTAACAGCTATTGTAACAATTTTTGTCGTAATTATTAAGTTATCTATACTAAATAACCAAAACACGTTGTTTGCTAAATTAAAATTATTATTTAGCAGAAGCTGTTTTGCGCTCTATTATATTAAATATGAGCACATAATGCATGATGATATTGCGAGATTTGTAACTGCGAGTGTATACGGACAAGACCACACTCTGTAAAAGACAGGATAACTCGAATATGTTTCGAGCCATCCTACTTAGGAAATACTTGAAAAATACAGCTATATGAGCCTATAAGAATCCTTAAACTTCAGGCATTTTTAACAACTACTTGCTTTCAGTAAATGCAGACAACTGCTCAATAGCATGATCTAACACGTCTAAACGCGCTTGACGTTTTTCATTGGTCGCAATAACACACCATGGCGCTGTCGTTGTATCCGTGCGTGCCAGCATATCTGCTGCAGACTGCACATAATCTGACCATTTATCACGGTTACGCCAGTCATCATCTGTCAGTTTAAATTGCTTATGTGGTGTTTCTTCACGATCTTCAAACCGTTTAAGCTGCTCTTTTTTATCAATCGCTAGCCAATATTTGATAACCAACGTTCCTGCTGCTGCCAAATCTGCCTCGAAACGGTTGATTTCATCATATGCTCGTTGCCATTCATTAGGAGACGCAAATCCTTCGATACGCTCAACCAACACGCGCCCATACCAAGTACGATCAAAAATAGCGATACGGCTAATATGATTGGTTTGCTCGTCAGGCAATCGCGTCCAGAATCGCCACAAGTAAGGATGCTGAGTCTCATATAACATCGGTGCGCCAATATTATAGATTTGATACTCGCGGGGATCTAGCGGTGCGACCAACCTTTTGATTGCACCGCCCTTTCCCGCAGCGTCCATTCCTTCAAAGGCAAACACCACATGCCGACCTTGGCGTGCACGTAGCAATTCAGCGAGCCTTGCTTGCTTCTCCGCCAATGCCTCACGATAGTCGGACTTACTGATTTTTTTATCTTTAATAGACGTCAGCTGCTTAGGTATCGACACAGGCTCAAACCTGTCTCTTATACACATCTCCGAGCCCACGAGACGGACTCCTATCTCG
>CAJXUF010000258.1 GCA_913061175.1 uncultured Psychrobacter sp. | reverse complement strand
ATCTACACACTGCATATCGTCGGCAGCGTCAGATGTGTATAAGAGACAGGCCCACTACTTTAGTGTTATGGGCTATTAGCAAAGACATGCGTCAAATTATCCAACTTATGGACGGTCAAGACCCTCAAGCATTAGGCATTTGGCGTAGTAAACAAGGGTTATATCAGCAAGCCTGCCGCCGTCAGTCAAAACAACAAACGAGCGAATGGCCTGCCCTGCTTTACCGCTGTGACCAAGCTATCAAAGGACTTATACGCCAGCCAGCATGGGAGCTATTATTGCAAGCAGCATTGGAGCTCGCAGGTAAGCGTTTATTTGCCATGCGCTAAGGCTAACCTGTCACCGACTTTTATTGTTGCGCTTAGCCACGAGTTATCCATCTCTTCTCTTACTGATTTATACGTTTTTCTGACTGGTTTATACATTTAAACGCTATAAATCCAGATTCTACTACCCTATCTTGTTCTCCTATAATCTCCGTTTTATTGATTTTTAGTAAGCATTTCTTTTTTGTACCTGTCTCTATTCTTAGCTACCTTAACCTTTCGTAAACTAATTTCCATTCCCTTTTGTAGGTGAAGTCTCTACTATATCTACACTTGATTTAATTGTGATTGGATTGTTGTCATGCGCAAAATAAGCAAAAAGTCTGCTATCAAATGGGGTGTCATCACCTTAATTATCGTAGCATTAGGGGCTTTGGCCTATACTTTCTTAAAACCAGAAGAAACCACACCTAACTATCTAACCGCAACCGTTGAAGTCGGTGATATTGAAAACAATGTCATGGCATCTGGTAAAGTAAAAGCGTTAAATACCGTCGATGTAGGGGCTCAGGTATCTGGTGAAGTAAAACGCCTATACGTTGAAGTCGGTGACGAAGTCAAACAAGGCGATTTGATTGCGCAGATTGATCAAGTGACTCAGAAGAACAGCCTGAGCAATGAACAAGCCAGTCTTGAACAAAGCGAAGCCGCGCTACAAAGTGCGCAAGCAGAATCGTTAAGCAAACAAGCCAGTCTAAAAAGTGCCTATGCCGATCTTGCCAGCCGTCAGTCTGAGCTGAAACAAGCCCAGTCTGATTTTGCGCGCTTGCAAGACTTAGTCGCTATCGACGCTATCTCGCAGCAAGAATATGATACGCAAGCGACCAGTGTCGAGACCGCAAAAGCAGCCGTTGCCAATGCACGTGCAGCTATCGATACAGCAAAAGCCGCGATTGCGACCACTGAAGCCAATATCAACAGCCAACAAGCAGCATTACGAAAATCACGAACCAACGTCAGTACTGCTGAAGAAGATTTGAGCTATACCACGATTCGCGCCCCGATATCAGGTACCGTTGTTTCTATTACGACTGAGCAAGGCACCACCGTCAACGCCAACCAAACAGCGCCAACACTAGTGACGTTAGCGGATTTATCGACCGTACGTATCAACGCGCAAATCTCGGAAGCTGACGTTATCAATGTCAGTGCTGGTATGCCTGCCTATTTCAATATCATTGGTAATCCAGACCAGCAGTATGATGCGACGTTGACTGCTATCGAGCCTGCTCCAGAGCAAATCAGTAGTACCAGCTCAACAGACGCCGCGATCTATTATGTCGGCTACGTAGAAGTGCCGAACCCTGACCGCTTGTTCCGCATTGATATGACCGCGCAAATTTATATCATCGTTAACGAAGCCAAAAACGCGCTATTAGTACCGTCAACAGTGATACAAGAAAAACGCTCTAAAGGTAAAGAAAAAGGCAAAGCAGCCACTGGCAAGTTTGTACGTGTATTAAAAGAGGACGGAACCGTAGAAGAGCGTACTGTAGAAGTCGGTATCGATAACCGAGTAAATGCGCAAATCTTAAGCGGTCTGAAAGAAGGTGAAGAAGTAATCATCAGTGAAGAAAGCGGTAAGAAATCAGGTAGCGGCCGTATCCCTGGTGGACCTCGCATGTAACTTGTTCTTTGACTATGTTGAATAAAAAAGGGCTTGTTAAACATAGCAGCCCTTTCATAACAACACTATAACGCTTATTAGCCTTTATTAAAGACACTGCTATGACTATATCTCAATCTCCTAAACCGTCGACTGAAGATAGCTCTGAAAGTAGCACGGCTCAAAACTTAGGGTCACACACTTCTGCTAACCCTTCAAACAACTCAGATAACTTAAATAATCCGGCAAAAACCAATACCGTTAATCACCCTGCACCAGGCAAGCCTATTATGGAGTTGTCTGGCATTATCAGAGAGTTCCCTGCTGGTGAGCAAACCATTCGTGTCTTGCATGACATCAATCTAACCATCAATCAAGGTGAGATGGTTGCTATCATTGGACAATCAGGCTCTGGTAAGTCCACCTTGATGAATATCTTAGGTTGTCTAGATCAAGCAACCGCTGGTGACTATAAGATTTATGGCCAATCCGCCCGTAAGCTTGATGCAGATCAGCTGGCAGAACTGCGCCGTGAGCACTTTGGTTTTATTTTTCAGCGCTACCATTTGCTTGGGGATATCAGTGCCAAAGACAACGTGGCCGTCCCTGCCGTGTATGCGGGCATGGATACCGAAGCACGCACCAATCGTGCTGAGAAGCTATTAACGAATTTGGGCCTTGGCAATAAGGTTAATAACCGTCCCAATCAGCTCTCAGGTGGACAGCAGCAGCGCGTTTCTGTTGCTCGTGCACTGATGAATGGTGGCGATGTTATCTTGGCAGATGAGCCCACAGGGGCACTCGATAGCAAATCTGGCGAAGATGTCATGGCGATTTTGCATGACCTCAGCGCACAAGGTCATACCATTATCATGGTCACACATGATCCAAAGCTAGCGGCGCAAGCGGAGCGTGTGATTGAGTTAAAAGCTGTCTCTTATACACATCTCCGAGCCCACGAGACGGACTCCTATCTC
>CAJXUF010000257.1 GCA_913061175.1 uncultured Psychrobacter sp. | reverse complement strand
ATCTACACACTGCATATCGTCGGCAGCGTCAGATGTGTATAAGAGACAGCGCCACCGCAGTTGAGCGAGCATACTGATAGCACACTTGCTGATTTGGGCTATGACAGTGAGATAATCGCAAAGCTAAAAGCCGATGGAATTGTTTAACAGAATTTTTTGGATTATATTTTTTAGACCTGCACCGATATTCTATCCTAACGCTACCTTTCAGCGTTAGGATTAAAGCCTAAATGCTGCTCGATTTGCTCCGCCAATTCAATCAATACCGCACTGACCTCAGCCCGTTTAGACTCATACTCTCCTTGCAAAAAACTCACGGCCATACCAGCGACTGCATTGCCTGATGCGTTACGAATATAAGTCCCCAAGCAGTACATCCCATCACGCAACTGTCCATCATCGAGAGATACTCGGCTTTCTTGTATCGCTGCAAGCTCAGTTGCCAAATCGGTAAAATTACTCACCCCATGCTGGGTCATCGGCGTCGGAAACGCATCTTTATACAATGATTTGATACTGTCCAGCGACAACGTCGATAGCATGGCTTTGCCTGTCGCCGAAAATACCGCAGGTACGCGAACGCCTGCACGAAAAGTAAAGCCAAGCGGTGCAGGCGACTCATGACAAGCCAAAAATACCACTTCGCCCAAATCAAGCTTTGACAAGGTAACCGTGTGCTGAAGAAGTACCGGATACTGCACAATCAAATCTTTAAACAACTGCACCACGCCTTGCTGCTGCTCGTATTTTCCTGCCCAGTACATTAAGTATGAACCCAAATAAAAACGGCTTTCAGGGTCTTTATAAATGACATGTTTGGTCAATAGACTCTGCAAAATGTTGTGAGTGGAGCTACGCGGTAGCCCAAGCTCTTTTGCGATATGAGCCGCTGTCAGAGGCTGTGAGCTATCGGTAATCAAGTCCAAAATCTGAAACGTTTTGTCTAGCGCAGGCACGGCAGTCGAGCTCATAAATAACCTATAAAGTGAAATAAAAGAAAGAAGTACAAGATAATTTTTAAAATAATGAGATTAAGGGTTGCAAATCGCGTCATATCGTTCTTATAATGACGTCTCGTATATAGAATACGTGTTCAGTATATTGAACAAATAATGAATTATCAATAATTATTTACGACTTATCAATGTATCCATTCTTATAAACACACCCTATATGACAAGGAGCGTCAACATGTCACACGCGCTGCAGTTATCAAATCCAGATTTACTCAAACAATCTTGCTTCATCAAAGACGGCTGGCATGCTGCTAGTGATGAAGCTGTGCTCGATGTAAACAATCCTTTTGATGGCGAGCTCATTGGTACTGTACCAAGCCTCACCACAGAAGATGTCAACAAAGCCGTTGCTTACGCTCATGACGTCCAAGCAGACTGGGCAGCAAAAACAGCCAAAGAACGTGCAGAGTTATTGCAAAAGTGGGCTGATCTGATCGATGCCAATAAAGAAGATTTGGCCATCATTATGACCGCTGAGCAAGGTAAGCCACTAACTGAGTCACGTGGTGAAGTAGGTTATGCCAACAGCTTTATCCGTTGGTTTGCCGAAGAGGGCAAACGCGTCTATGGTGATGTGATTCCTGCTAATAGCACACAGCTACGTCATGTCGTTCTCAAGCAGCCGGTTGGTGTTTGTGCCGCTATCACGCCTTGGAACTTCCCAGCTGCGATGATCACGCGCAAAGTTGCTCCTGCACTAGCAGCAGGCTGTACGATTATCGTCAAACCTGCTACCGAGACACCATACTCTGCATTGGCACTTGGCGTATTGGCAGAGCAAGCGGGTATTCCAGCTGGTGTTATTCAAGTCGTCACTGGTAAGTCTTCTGTCATCGGCGACATCCTAACGGGTGATGCACGCATTCATAAACTGTCATTCACAGGCTCTACAGAAGTAGGCCGTACGCTGATGGCACAATGCGCGCCAACTATTAAGAAGCTATCGTTAGAGTTGGGTGGCAATGCGCCATTTATCGTCTTTGATGATGCCGATCTAGAGAAAGCCGCTGCTGGTTTAATCGCTTCTAAATATCGTAATGCTGGTCAGACTTGTGTCTGCGCCAACCGAGTATACGTTCAAGACAGCATTAAAGATAAATTCTTAGATGTCTTTGTCAAAAAAGTCGCTGAATTAAAAGTAGGTAACGGCTTAGAAGAAGGCGTAGATATCGGTCCTCTTATCAACAAAAAAGCCTTAGATAAAGTTCAAGCCTTGCTAAAAGACGCTCTAGATAAAGGCGCCAAATTGGTCACTGGCGGTAGTGTCAATGATGCTTCAGAGCTGACTTATAACCCAACGGTTATCACAGATATTAGCAGTGATATGGACATCGCTTCTGAAGAAATCTTTGGACCAATTGCGACCATCTTTACCTTTAAAGACGAAGCAGAAGTTATTCGTGCTGCTAACGATACGATTTATGGCTTGGCCGCTTACTTCTATAGTAGCGACTATGCCCGCTCATGGCGCGTTACCGAAGGTCTTGAGTACGGCATCATCGGTCACAACACGGGTTTGATTTCTACAGAAGTTGCCCCATTTGGCGGCGTGAAGCAGTCTGGATTTGGCCGTGAAGGCTCAAAATATGGTATCGAAGACTATATCACGACCAAATACTGGTGCTCTGATATCACCTAATAGCCATAACCTAATGAGTTGGCTTAATGGTTAGCAAAGTAGCAATTAAAAAAGAAAAAACTAGCGCAAATTTTTAGATATCTATGGTGTTTTGGGTCAAACAAGCACCATGTGATATCTACTGAGTACAAAGACAAACATCAAATAAACCGCCAATCACTAGATGGCACTTATGTTACGAACAAAGAAAAGGACATTCCCATGACTACCAATCAATCATTACTTGAGCGCCGCAAAGCTGTTTTACCAACAGGACTTGGGGTTGCCTTTCCTATCCTGTCTCTTATACACATCTCCGAGCCCACGAGACGGACTCCTATCTC
>CAJXUF010000256.1 GCA_913061175.1 uncultured Psychrobacter sp. | reverse complement strand
GGCTCGGAGATGTGTATAAGAGACAGGCTTAGGCTCTACGCTATTTAGCCTTATCGCTATAATCGCCGTCGCTTTCTATTTCTTTGGCGATTTAAATTCGACATTGTTTGCTGATAGCATCGAGTCGACAACGGTATCGCAAGAAGTCATTGATAATACGAGCCAAACTACTACTGCTGGTATAACGGGTGATGCACAGGTCGACAATACGATTGCGCTCATTCAGCAAGGAGGCCCGTTTCCGTATCCAAATAAAGATGGTACGACGTTTTATAACCGTGAAGGCAGACTACCCGCCCAGTCACAAGGCTACTACCGCGAATATACCGTCCCCACCCCTGGTGTCTCTCATCGCGGCGCACGGCGTATCGTCACAGGTGGTAATCCGCCTACCGTCTATTACTTGACTGTCGACCATTATGATAGCTTCCAAAGACTACAGGTGCCTTAATATGAAAAAAGCTGATATGAATCGAGAAAGTATAAACCAAGCCATTCATTACGTTAATCAAAGCCATGTTAATCAAGGTCACATTAACCAAAACGGTACAGCACTGGGTACTAGCATTCCTGCGCAGGCTGTTACTATAGCCGTAGGTGACACGCTCGAAAAAACTGAGCTATTGACGAGTTTAGCTAAGGCCTGTGACTTCCCTAGTTATTTTTCACACAACTGGGACAGTGCATGGGATTGTCTAACAGACAGTGAGGCAATTCATTTAAGGCTTGATTTGACAGACGTTAAAAGAATAAACACTGAGGACTTCAATGTCTTTAAAAGCATCATTGAGGATGCCTTTAGAGAATTTGGCAAACCACAATTGTGGATCATCGTGCCATCTGAGGATGAAGCTTATGCGTTAGAAACTTAGTCGTTGAAAGCCTATATGTTGCAAGCTTGACCGCCGATAGTCACCGATAATTATTCGTCATCATAGAAACCTGAATTCGAGATAAAGCCATATTTATCCCGAATTCAGGTTAATTTATTTTATAGAAAGGATTAACCTATGGAGATTACCTTAAACGGTTATTACACCCTGATATTGGCCACCTTAGTGCTGCTGCTTGGGCGGTTTTTGGTGAGACGAGTCAAGTTTTTAGAGGACTTTAATATTCCAGAACCGGTTGCTGGTGGTCTGGTCGCGGCGATTGTTGTCTATGCTCTCAATATGGTTTGGGGATATAGTTTTAACTTTCATCAAGGACTACAGACCGCCACCATGTTGATGTTCTTTGCGTCCATCGGTCTGAGCGCTGATTTTAGTCGATTAAAAGCAGGCGGCACACCATTACTGATTTTTACTATCGTTGTTTCAGTGTTTATTGTATTGCAGGACATCGTTGGTGTGGCCATGGCAAGTGCGTTAGGACTTGATCCTTTGCTCGGTCTAGTGACAGGGTCTATCGCTCTAACGGGTGGTCATGGTACAGCAGGCGCTTGGGGTATTACGTTAGAACAAGACTACGGCGTGGTCGGTGCGACGACACTGGGTATCGCGGTTGCTACTTATGGTTTGGTCGCGGGTGGTATCGTTGGTGGTCCTGTTGCCCGTCGCTTGATTAACCGACTTGGACTAAAACCAACGCCAGCCAACCCTGATCCTAGCGATATCGAAAAAGTTGCTGGTGCGCAGTCATTATATAGCACCAAACACGATGAAGAGTCTGCAGGTAGTAATAAAGATATCTTTGAAAGACCTGATAGCATGCGCTTTATCACCGCTTCTTCTACTATCGAAACCTTGGCACTATTCGCAGGTGCTTTGGCTTTTGCCGATGTGATGGCCATCGTTGCTGAAGGTACATGGTTTGAGCTGCCTACTTTCGTATGGGCACTGGCAGGCGGCGTCATCATTCGCAATGTGCTGACGATGGTCTTCAATTTTGATATGTTTGACCGCTCAATTGATGTACTTGGTAATGCGTCTTTAAGCCTATTTCTAGCGATGGCATTATTGTCTTTAAAACTTTGGCAGTTGACCGATTTGGCAGGCCCTGTACTAATTATATTGGTCGTACAGACCATCATTATGATTATCTACGTGTACCTCATTACCTTTAAAATTATGGGTAAAGACTACGACGCAGCTGTATTATCAGCGGGGCATTGTGGTTTTGGTATGGGTGCGACACCGACTGCAATTGCAAATATGCAGGCAGTCACTGACCGCTATCTGCCTTCACCTAAAGCATTCCTAATCGTACCGATGGTAGGTGCGTTCTTTGTTGATATCGTCAATGCCACGATATTGCAGATATTTACGAAATTGCCATTTATGTAGGATAATGCTGTCACAGATTAGAACTTAATAGCTACCTAGCAAATAACAAATACTAGCCATCGAAAAGCCCGCCAAGACTCATCTTGGCGGGCTTTTTTAATTATCAAGCTATAATAGAATGTTCAATCAAACCCATTATTTATACTTTTTAATTTCACCACTTTTCACACGCGCTATGAAAGAATTAACTTCTCTTTTCACAATTGGCATCAAGAAGTATAGACCGATGATGTTGAAGATCGCCATAGCGAACAGAGCCGCATCTGAGAAGTCGATAACGAAGCTGAACTGTACGATGGTACCGATAACAACGAAGATTAAGAAGATCAGTTTGTATATCATCTCGCCGCCTTTACCTTCACCAAAGAGGTAAGTCCAAGCTTTTAGACCATAATATGACCATGAAATCATCGTTGAGAAAGCAAACAACAATACCGCGACAGCTAGGAAATACTGGAAGATAGGCGCCGTTTCCATGAAGGCTGCACGGGTTAGATCAACACCAGTAAGCGCTTGGGTTTGCAAGTTTGCGGCAGTGTTTACCCCAGAGATAGTAATAACAAGCGCCGTCATCGTACAGATAACAACCGTATCAATGAAAGGCTCTAATAGCGCTACTAAACCTTCAGTAGCAGGCTCTTTGGTTTTTACTGCTGAGTGAGCAATAGCGGCTGAACCAACGCCCGCTTCGTTAGAGAAAGTTGCACGTTTTAAAC
>CAJXUF010000255.1 GCA_913061175.1 uncultured Psychrobacter sp. | reverse complement strand
GATAGGAGTCCGTCTCGTGGGCTCGGAGATGTGTATAAGAGACAGGTGTTTTGGCCATCGCTTTTACCGTACGCTTATTACGTACCCACAGCGTGGTATCACAGCCATTACGTGCGGCTAAATTTGCCATTGCTGTACCGAAGCTACCACCACCTAAAAACGCCAAACGCAGCTTGGTAGGGTTGCTATGAATGTCTGCCATATCTTTTGCCACAGCTGATTCAACAGGACTAGGATTTGACTTTTTACGGCCAAGACCTGACTTGGTTGCTCGCTCAAGAATACCTGCAAGCATACCATTCTGCTTTTCAGACGACTCTTTGTCCGCTTCATTATTAGCACTGGTGTTGTTTTTATTACTATTGTTAGGGCTTGTCATGTTCTTTTATCCGTGTTGACTGACGTGTTATCAATAGAATCTATCGTGCTCAGCTACTGGCCTTATTATCTTTGAATTACAACTTTGTGAAATCATAACCTTACTAATAGACAGTACTAAGCTACATTACGACTCGAAGCGAACTAGCGGTTCGATATCAATAGGTTTGCGTTTGGACTCATCCTTGGGACTTGTGCCAGTATAAACAAAAGCGGTCACATAATCATCTGGGCCTACGCCAAAATACGCTTTTACTGCAGGCTCATTGCATAGCAGCCCAGTGCGCCAAACGGTACTAAATCCTTGGGCCTTTAATGCCAAGATTAGATTTTGTACAGCAGCACCTGCACTGAGCATCTGCTCAAAAGGTGGCACTTTTTTGTGTTCTTGCATTTGAGTCACAGCCGTTATGATTAGCGGCGCTCGCAGCGGCATATTTTTAGTTTTAGTGATGGTTTTTTCAAACAACTCTTCGCCATCTTGTAGCGCTTTTGCTTGTGCAGCTTCGAGCAAGGCACGGCCTAAGTCATGACGCGCCTCACCTTGCGTCACGATGAACCGCCACGGACGCAATTTTTTATGATCTGGCGCAGTTGCCGCACACTCAATGGCAGATTCAATCTGCGCACGCGTCGGTGCTGGCTCATCTAGATTGCCCATACTGCGTCTTGAATTGATCCAACCTATCAGCTCGTCACTGGTAGATGAGATATCATTCGCTGCTACATTCTTAATAGACAGTTTGTTATCTTCAGTTTCTTGGCTTTCATTATCAGTATTGTCAGTTGTAGTCATTGTTTTATCCTTAATTTATTATTATCTATCACTACTTATTATTTATAATATCATTTTCTTATTTTTTAACAGCTATAGAGCAGTTGAGAGCGACACATAGGCAGTCTCAACTCAGCGATAAACTACGCAACATCTTCGACTCGGTGGTCCATGCGTAGATAGTCTTCTGACTGCATCTCAAGCAAGCGTGAACGAGTACGCTCAATCTCAAACGCCAACTTTTCTCCTTGGTACAAGTCTAGAATCGGCTGCTCTGCCCGTACCAATAGTTTTACACGGCGATCATAAAATTCATCGACGAGGTAAATAAAACGGCGCGTTGGATCACGCAAGTCGTCATCCAGTGCTGGCACAGAGTCAACTAAAACGGTACTAAATCGTTTGGCAAGCTCAATAAAATCAGCGGCTGATCGCGGCGCCATACAAAGATGACGGAAGTCACAGAATAAGATATCTTCGGTACAAGCGTTGATTTTTACTTCTCGTCCATTGATAGTAATAGGCTCTTTACTGATTTTCTGATTATTCGACAAGCTCGCAAAACGGTTGGCTAACCAATGGTAGTTCGCCTTAGTAAGCGGCGCTTCGTATAATTCAGCTTGCTGCAATACGCGCAGACGATAATCAATTCCCGAATCAATATTCATTACCGTGGTATGACGCTCAACTTCCGCAATGGCAGGCATAAAACGGTCACGATGTAAGCCATCTTTATACAATCCAGCTGGCTCAATGTTTGAGGTGGCAACCAAAGTAATACCGCGATTGAACAACATAGTGAACAAATCGCCCAATATCATGGCATCAGAGACATTAGAAACAAAAAACTCGTCAAAACAGATGATAACCGCTTCTTTATAAATAATATCAGCGACTTTTTCGAGTGGATCGCTTTCACCTTGTAGTTTGTTAAGCTCTCTATGGACACGCTGCATAAAATGATGGAAATGCAGACGCATCTTGCGCTCGATGGTCAACGAGTCATAAAACATATCCATCATCCACGTTTTACCGCGGCCCACGCCGCCCCACATATAAAGGCCTGTTGGCGCGACAGGCTTAGATTTTAAAAAGCCAAAAAAACCTTTTTTTTGCGGTGCACTATTGATGAGCTGATGGTATATCTCATCAAGATAGCTCATGGCCTGAAATTGCTGCTCATCCCGAGTAAACTCATCTGTACTGACGGCTTTCTCGTAACGTTGCAATGGAGATAAACTCATAATACGACTCATCGTTGAATTAAATAAATATCAAAATAATAGGGCAATTTAGCATAACGCTGGTGCTACCAAGCAAGCCATGCTAAACCATATCAAAACGGAAACCATCAAGCTGAGTTAGCTATGAATAAACTTAGCTGTCCTGCCCAAAGCTATGCTTGTCTAATAAACCCTTGAGCTCTGATAAGCGACCATGGAAGAAATGACCCGCGCCATCGACCACGCTGACTTCAATGCCTAATCGGTCTGCAAATGCCTGCATATTATCAGGTTCAATCACCTCATCCGCATTACCATAAATCTCAAAAGTTCTATCCGCAGGCAAACTAATATCAGTACTGTCGTTTTTTTCGACTGATGGTGCGATCAGGGCAATTTTCGTTACTTCAAAGTCACCCAGTCCCCATATATGTGCGGCTTCAAGCACTTGCTCAGCCACGCGTGCCGTGACATAGCCACCAAAAGAAAAACCACCTAGCCATAGCTTTCGAGCATTGGTTTGTTCAGCAATCCATTGTAGCACGGTCATCGCATCGACCACTTCACCTTCCGCATAATCATGCTCGCCTGTCGATTGACCAACACCGCGAAAGTTAAAGCGCACCACATCTGTCTCTTATACACATCTGACGCTGCCGACGATATGCAGTG
>CAJXUF010000254.1 GCA_913061175.1 uncultured Psychrobacter sp. | reverse complement strand
ACACACTGCATATCGTCGGCAGCGTCAGATGTGTATAAGAGACAGGCTTCTAACTCGCGGGCCTCTTGATTGAGAATTTTAGCAAACTCCCATGCCAGTTTTTCACGGCTCTTGTAGTGACCATCATACAGCGTATCGATCATGGTCATCGGGCCGGGCAGCGCCCATTTGATCGGCTGATCGGTTTGCGCGCGCAAAAAAGCGGCATCATCCACAAACACAGGCTTTGGACGGCTCACCGCACCAACGACTGATGGCACGCTCGCATCGTAGCGATTACGGATTTTGACCGTCTCACGCTTCTCAAAGTCAACACCATCAAGGTGTTCGATGAACGTAGTCACAAAATGCTGACGGGTCTGCTCGCCATCACTCACAATATCAATCCCTGCATGCTGCTGCTCTTGCAATGATATACGCAGCGCATCTTGCTTGGCTTCAAGCAACTGCTCGCCCTCTAACGCCCAAGGTGACCAAATTTTCTCAGGTTCTGCTAGCCAAGACGGTTTTGGTAAGCTGCCAGCGGTAGACGTCGGTAATAGTAGTTTCATACGATTTATCTTCTAGTTAATTTATTTTTTATTATGTTGATGAGTAATGCTCAGTTAAGCGGCTTGCTTCCTAGCCGTTTCTTTATCAGCAGCTTCTTTTTGAGCAGTCTCGCCTGTTACATCATAGCTTGCAGCCCATTCCTCAAGGATGGTTTGATACGGCTTGATAAAGTGTGTCTCAGTAAATCTGCCTTGGGTTACTGCCATCTGACTGCGTTCGGCGCGGTCATAGACTACTTGCGTCAATGAATAGTCTTGGTAATTCAGGCTAGGTTGATACACTTGTCCAGCGCTTGAGTTGGCATTGTAAATCTCAGGACGGTAGATCTTCTGAAAGGTCTCCATGGTACTGATTGCACTAATCAGTTCAAGATCGGTGTAATCACTGAGCAAGTCCCCTGCAAAATAAAATGCTAATGGCGCGGCGCTACCTTCAGGCTTAAAATAACGTACCGTTAAGCCCATTTTATGAAAATAGTCGTCGGTCAACGAGTATTCATCTTGCTTGTATTCAATGCCCAATACAGGATGCTGATTGACAGTACGGTAGTAAGTCTTGCTGGTTGACACGCTCAGGCAAATCACAGGTTTTTTGTGAAAGTGAGCGTTGTAAGCTTCTGAATTCAATAAGTATTGAAACAATTTGCCATGCAACTCACCAAAATTATCTGGTGTTATGGATGCTAGGTTTTTGTCGCGATGCTCTGGTAACACAATACTAAAGTCATAATCACGCACGTAAGAGGAGAAACTGTTGCCAACCATACCGTCGATACGCTTATTTTCTTTGTGATCCACAATCGTTGTTTTTAGCGTTTCGATAATAGGAAAGGTCTGACCATTGCCATTAACATCCAGATCGACAGAGATGATATCAACTTCAACAGAATAACGATCTGCTGTCAGATTATCCCAATGCGCCAATGCATTGAAGCGGTTATTAATCATGGTTAACGTTTTGCGTAAGTTCTCTTGGCGGTGCTCGCCGCGTGCCAAATTTGCAAAGTTAGTCGTCAAACGCGTGCTATCTGCAGGCTGATAGTTTTCGTCAAAACGAATGTGCTTAATTGAACAATTGAATTCTTTACTCATGGTGGTCCGCTACCTTATTTATCTGAGATAAAACCAAATCTGTGTATGAGGTGAATCATACCGAAATCTAAACATGAATAAAAACGATACAATTTAAACATAAGATGAATTTTATTCATCTTCCTGAAAATTAGAGATATAAAGAAAATTTAACAGCGGAAGTTTTGAGTATTTATTTATCGCATAATTAAGCCTTACACATACTGGTGGCGAAGAAGGTTCTTATACTGTTTAAGCATATTTTTAAGGCATAAAAAAAGGATACCGTAGTATCCTTTTTTTCCAAATTTGAGCCTGATAATAAATCGATTCTAGTGATGCTCACCAGGAAGAATTTTGGCAAAGGCGCGCTGAGCAAGGTTAGGCTTGCTATCCGTCGTTTGCGCAGCGGTCGAACTTGGGAAAATACGATAACCAATGGACTGGACGCCAACGTTAAAGGCTGGTACCAGTGAATAAGTCGCTGATGCAAATTTACCCATATTACTCGCAATGCTATTTGGCTTATGAACGATGGCTTTTGCGACCATCATCGCTGCTTCGTCAGGCATCAATGCTGGCATATAGCGATATAGCTTGGTTGGCGCAATCATCGGGGTACGTACAAGTGGCATAAAAATATTGGTTACTTTGATGTTATCGCCTTTGACTTCAGCAGCCAAACAGCGACTAAATGCATCTAAGGCCGCCTTTGACGCGACATACGCTGAAAAGCGCGGACTGTTTGCCAATACCCCAATTGAGGATATATTCACGATTTGACCAGTTTGACGACCAATCATCGTTGGCAAGAAACCAAGAATGATTTTGACCGCGCCAAAATAATTAATCTCCATGGTACGTTCAAAATCATGAAAACGGTTGACCGATTCATGCACTGAACGGCGAATCGAACGCCCTGCATTGTTGATTAGTACATCGACATGCTTAAAGTCAGCCAAAATCTTTTCACTGGTTTTTTCAATCTCATCCATATTGGTAAGGTCGCATGGATAGTAGCTAGCCGCGCCGCCAAGTGTTTCAATATTTTCTTTGACCATTTTTAGCTTATCTTCAGTACGAGCCAGTAAAATAACATGCGCGCCACATTCACTGAGCAAAAAAGCCGTACGCTCACCGATACCACTTGAAGCACCTGTGATGATAATATTCTTACCTTTGACAGCTTTGGTAATTGCTTTTTTCGAGAGATTGGCCATAAAAAGTCCTTTTCGTTTATTCTATAGTTATTGGTATTCGGTTATAGCATAGCAAAAAAATGTCGTATGGAGTGAACAAAACCATAGTGGGCGTTAGCTGACGGGATCTTTACAAATTTTGTCGTCAACATAAATATTTATAAATACATTTTTAGCTTATTGTTAAGTGCTAAGTGCTAAGTGCTAAGTACTAAGTACCTGTCTCTTATACACATCTGACGCTGCCGACGATA
>CAJXUF010000253.1 GCA_913061175.1 uncultured Psychrobacter sp. | reverse complement strand
ATCTACACACTGCATATCGTCGGCAGCGTCAGATGTGTATAAGAGACAGCCTGCAAAAAACCCACCAGCGGTAATGATAGAACCAAATACTCGGCCCAATATATTCGTAATAAAGCTACCAAAAATCATCGCCATGATAAATAAGAAAATAGGTGACGGCAGCTCATCTGAGCTTTGCTGAGCAGTACGTTCTGCAGCTTGCGCATCAGCACGGGCTAAAACTTCAGGATCAGCAGTTAAGCGCGTTTTAAGCGCTTCAACGCCAGCGATTATCCCTGCACCATAGTTATTTTGCTTAAATAACGGCGTGATATCTTCTCGAATGACACGGTTGACTGCCGCATCGGGCAAGACACCTTCTAAGCCATAACCCGTTAGGATATACATATCACGGTCATTGACAGCGACCACAATCAGTAGACCATCATCGATAGTTTCATCACCCAATTCCCACTTCTCAGCAACTTGCAATGCATAATCAAATATTGGTACGCCATTGGTAGTTGGTACGATAACCACTGCTGCTTGTGCTAAGCCTTGCTGATAAATACTTCTAAGCTGAGCCTCTAGACGTAGCTTCTCTTGAGGATTTAGGATATCGGCCTGATCAATGACTGGTTCATTAAGTATCAACTTATCAGCGTCAACACCCTCGGCACTTGAGCGTACTGGTGGCTGAGCGGTTGTTTGAGTATTGACAGTACCATTTGCTGTGCTTTGGTTATCTGCGTTTTGATTGATAGCGTCGTTGCCGAGCACCGCCCCATTAATAGCATCGTTATTTAATACAGCATCATTGATTGCTTCGTTAGACTCGCCTGCTTTAGCAACGGCCACCAACTCTTCGACACTACGGTTTTGCAGATCCGAGGTGCTATCTGTCGCCACCGCTGTATCATTGGGTGCAGCGTGCAATGCAGGCACGCTGACGACACCTAACGTAAACAGTAATGCTGATAAGATTGCTTTTGAATTATTCATCTAATCTATACCACCTCAGATAACATCTTTACCAATTGATAGACTCTAACTAATCATTGTCAAACCATTAGTTAAATGAACAGAGCTGCCTATGCCACTCTGTCGTCACGTTCATTCTAAATTTTATTCAGCAGACTTTTCTGTAGAGTCGCCAAAATCAACACTTGGTGCGGTTGAAATCGCCTCTTCATTGGCCACACTAAAGTTGGGCTTAGTATCCATACCAAATACTTTTGCAGTGATGTTAGTTGGGAACTGACGCACCGTTGTATTGTATCCCTGCACTTCTTGGATATAACGGTTACGAGCCACAGCAATACGGTTCTCAGTACCTTCTAACTGCGCTTGCAAGTCCTGAAACAGTGCATCTGACTTTAGATCTGGATAACGCTCAGACACCGCCATCAAACGTGACAATGCCCCTGTCATCTGCTCTTGCGCTGCTGCATAACGCTCCATCGCTTCTGGGTCATTAAGCACTTCTGGCGTTACCGTGATACCGCCCGCACGTGAGCGAGCTTCTGCCACTTGGGTGAAGACCTCTTGCTCTTGCTCAGCATATTGCTGTACGACTTTGACTAAGTTTGGCACCAAATCAGAACGGCGCTGATACTGGTTGACCACTTCTGACCATGAAGCAGTGACCTGCTCATCTTGTGCTTGCAGGTTGTTGTAGCCACAGCCGCTTAGACCAACCGTAGAAGTTGTCAATAAAGCGGCTAGCAACATCGGCTTCATAATAGATTTACGCGTCATTGTTGATTCTCCTAATAATGATAAATAACAAATATCCAGTACCACGTTTTTAATATTTTTAAGTTTTCTTGGTATTCATACGGCAGTCATACGCTCTATATATTGTATATCTGCGCATCACTCTATCAGCATGATATCAAAAGAAGTTGTCCTAATGATGGCGTTATATACGGCTTTTTACAATTGACCGTTACCAAAACACAACCGCATAGTGTCAACGATAACGCGTTCTTATCATGATAGATATAGAGCAAAAATCTAGCAGTCTAGCGCAATCAGACTAAATGTTATGAAAGTACAAACAATTATTTATATATAATCCAAATCTTGCTAATGTATCTGCTAAATAAAATACGAATATATCTACCGTCTACAAAGAAATTTCTAGTAATTAGTACAAAAATATGGCAAATTGCAGTTACGTAGCCGTACGGTTTGAATACATTTGGTAGTGGACTTATAGTTTGATTAGTATTAGCGAGTTGTTAATTTCTTAATAAAAACATCAATTAACTGTCAAATTATCGCTAAATACTTTCAATTCGCCATGCCAGTCATGGATTCATTCAAGACAGCTCATAGTAAGTTGAATGCCATCATGGTGATGGATATTTAATTATATAACCGCCTGTTTTATCCGCCGGTCAACTTATGACTCATCTGATGTGTAACATGATGATAGAAGACCGCAGTAGTTGAGGTTGTAGAATAATAGTAAACGCAGCTGATATTTATATTGTCAGTGATAAGCGCTATGCAAATAGTCCGTATTACTGACGAGATACGCGGGTAAATACAGACAACTACAGTCCATTCTTGGTGGCCAAGCACATGAGACTTAGACAATAAATAAGTCGATGCAGAGACTTTAACTGCTTAACTTAAATAAGTAAGTTAACCAGTTAGTTTACTCCTAGCAAACAGTGCCACCTTGAGACAGTACTAGGAACATAAATATGGAAGGTTTAGTTAACTTAGTAAATGGAATTATCTGGAGCCCAGCGCTGATTTATCTCTGCTTGGGTGCCGGTCTGTTCTATTCCATTATGACGCGCTTTGTACAAGTACGTCTATTCGGTGAGATGATCAAACTCCTATTCACTGGTAAATCTAGTGCACAGGGTATCTCATCATTTCAGGCACTTGCCGTCTCACTCGCCGGTCGTGTGGGTATGGGTAACATCGCTGGGGTAGCTGCTGCTATCGGCTTCGGTGGCCCAGGTGCCGTTTTCTGGATGTGGATCGTAGCCTTTCTAGGCGCATCTACAGCCTATGTCGAATCTACTCTTGCTCAGATTTACAAAGAAAAAGATGCTGTCTCTTATACACATCTCCGAGCCCACGAGACGGACTCCTATCT
>CAJXUF010000252.1 GCA_913061175.1 uncultured Psychrobacter sp. | reverse complement strand
TACGAGATAGGAGTCCGTCTCGTGGGCTCGGAGATGTGTATAAGAGACAGTGGCTTGTCTGCTTGTTTGGTGACTTCTAAGCGTAATTGTGACTCAGTATTTTTAACATCGGCGTGTATATCCCAAAACTCTTCTGGAATAAACGCTTTGATTTCACGTTCGCGCTCTACTAATAAACGTACCGCAACCGATTGCACACGCCCAGCAGAAAGCCCGCGCGCTACTTTAGCCCATAATAATGGCGATACCATAAAACCAACAACACGGTCCAAGAACCGACGGGCTTGTTGCGCGTTCACGCGGTCAATGTCTAATTTAGAAGGCTGCTTAAATGCACTTTGAATAGCTGACTTGGTAATCTCGTTAAAGACCACACGTTGATACTTACTATCAGGGCCACCGATGACTTCTTTTAGATGCCAAGCAATCGCTTCCCCTTCTCTATCCATATCCGTTGCCAGATAGATTTTGTCAGCGTCTTTGGCTAAGGCTTTAAGCTCTTTGATGACTTTGGTTTTATTTGGCAGTACTTCATAGACTGCCGCCCAGTCATGCTCTGGATCTACACCCATGCGGCGTACCAGTGCTTGTTGCGCTTTTTCTTCTTTGGTCAGACTGTCATCTTTTTTAGCGGTTGTTGCTTTCTTTGCGCTTTTGCTCGCACTGACCGGCAAATCACGGACGTGACCGATACTTGAGCGTACGATAAAGTCATCACCAAGGTATTTATTAATCGTTTTTGCCTTGGCTGGTGATTCTACAATCACCAAAGACTTACCCTTTGGGCTGTCAGCAGCTGGTGCTGGACTTTTTTTGGTTGTGGTTTTTGCCATGTTTGACGACACCATAATATAAGTAAATTAAAAGTAAGGTTAAATTCAGCAGCACGGCAATTTATGGAAGCTGATACTCATGGTTTGGCCATGGTTCAGCTATTTATAGTAATAATCGCTGCTGATAAAAAAGGTTATAAAACAAATAATAACCATAAAATAAAGATATAGTTATAAAGACGTTACACTGCTAAGCGTTAAACTGTCAACTTTAAATAATTTGAATATGACAAACCGCTTGCATATTGCCCTTTAATGGAGACGAAAAAACGCTTTACTAGGTTTATGCTTGTTTTTGCATCTGTAGCGCCCACTTCTCAAGGTTTTCTTTGAGCACTAATAAGTCCGCTTCGATCCGTTTTTGATGATACGTTGGGTTAGATGCTGGACGTACGTAGGCGATATCTTCCCAATAAATAATAATGCTATTTGCCTTGGTCAATAGACCTTTAACAAACGGCTCGATACTTACTGGTAGTTCTAACGGCACTTGATCCAAGCTAAAATCAGTCTTTTTGACTATCGGATTATTGCTGATTTGACTAGATCGAATCGCACTGGGAATAGTAAGCGTCTTATCATCTGTACTGGTATCAACAAAACTGCTGTCTGGTCGCCACTGCCCATCAATCACTTGATAACGGGTATGCGGCAGTTTAGTGTCTTCAAATATCAGGCAGTATTGTCCAAGCATACCTCGGCCATACTCATTGTCACGGCCTTTGATCCAATCAGGGCACGAAACGAGTTTTGGATTGAGCTGTAAACGACGTGCGGTCATACGCAGCTTATCCAAACGCTGATCGATACCGTTCGGTTTGAGCGCCATCATACTCCCTAATACGAATAGTACAATGATAACGCCAATCAATGTTCCCATGATGGTCTGGCCTTTTGACTAAATGAAAAAGATACTAAGAGATATAGCGATAAATATCGCTAATGAACCGTTATCTATAAATAGTACATATAGATTTGCGATTAGTACGATAACAAACAACGATATATAAGGGCTTATAATGAGCACGAACCATTAAAAATCAAGCGTTGTCGTCCAATCGCAGTGCAACAGGTGCTTTTAAAGCATAGGACAATTTAGCAAGTTACGCTATTAAATCAGCTATTTAGCGTATATAAACTTACTGATCACAGCACGCTATAAAAACCAGATACGAAAAGTGGTCAGTTCAAAAAAGTGCTATGATAAACCATAATTTTAAACGCGCGCAGGTTTATTATGAATTATCTTATTGAGTCAAACTCATCGGGCGCTTATAACGCTCGCAAGCTGATGAACAAAGCAGGCATGAGTCTATCGCTACTTGGCGCGGTCGTACTGACATTATCAGGCTGTGCCACTACTCAGAGCCTAACCCCGCAGCAATGTCAAAGCAATAACTGGCAAGAAGTTGGCTACGCTGATGGCTCACAAGGTCGTTCTGGTGCCTACTTCGGTCACTATACCAATAGCTGCACTAGTATAGGCGGTGCTAGCCCTAACCGTATCCAATGGGAACAAGGCCGTCAACAAGGCCTCAAAAACTACTGTACTGAATGCTTATAAGCTCGGTCGCGAAGGCTATGACTGGCAGCCAGTCTGTCCATTAGAGGGCATTGAGAAATTAGAAGAAGCCTACTCTCAAGGGCGCTACTACTATATTCGTCAGCGCGATCTCGACTACTTACGCTCACCTTACCCATTCGGCTACAGACATGCAGGCTTCGGTTACGGCTATCGTCCGTTTGGCTATGGCTGGTAAAAAAAGAAAACCTCACTAACGACTTAATTTGAGGTTTAAGTAGTTAATGAGGTTGGAGAAAATTTTATTATTTTAATTGTTTTTATTATAGTGGTGCTGGTTGTTTTACTGGTTGGGCTATTGATTTATCTAGCCAGTTTTCTACTATAGGGTTAAACATATTGGCACTGACTCACAGTGCTTAAACTATTCAGTGCTTAAGTTATTCAGTATTTAGCTACTAAGCTATTCATTCACAAAGGCGATTTTGGTCAGTCCAGCATTACTTGCCGCTGCCAAGACTTGAGCGACCGTATCGTACTTGCCTTCTTTATCTGCACGTAACTGTACCGCTGGATTCTTACCAGTCGCGCCTTGTTGCTGCAAGCGTGTCTCTAACTCTTTCATGCTGATTGGATCACTATCCCAGAATATCCCCGCGTCTTTATCAATGCTGACTTGAATCGCTTCTGGCGGCGTTTCATTGAGCGCCGCACTGGTCTCTGGCAAATCTAAAGGCACCGTCGGATTCAACCTGTCTCTTATACACATCTGACGCTGCCGACGAT
>CAJXUF010000251.1 GCA_913061175.1 uncultured Psychrobacter sp. | reverse complement strand
ACGAGATAGGAGTCCGTCTCGTGGGCTCGGAGATGTGTATAAGAGACAGCCTGTTGTGTATAGTCCGTTGTTTTCGACAGGGAACTGAATGTTCTCCATATTGTTTTGTGCATCGTCATCTTTGTCGAATTCTCTCACAACACGGTCATTAGATGCTTCGATCAAACGAGCATTGTCACGGGTTAAGACCACAGTATAATAATGAACCGCACTTGCCATATCACGAACCAAGTCACGCGTAGCAAACCTATCTGAGATCACAACACGTTCCGTTGTATCAATTGGCATACGGATAACTTGCACATCATCTGTACTAGCAAATATAGCTAATGTATCAAGGTTATAATTGTGATTGAGCTCACTGATTTTATTTTGAATATTATCTAGAATAGTGGTCGCTGTGCGTTTATCGTACTCTTTTGTCAGACGATCTTCGGCAACTTTCAATTGGTTTTTTAGAGCGATAGGATCTTGCTCATTAGCTGGATGTTCACGATGCGTTTTAACAAAGATACTTACAGCAGGATTCGCTTTAGTCTCACGTAAACTTTTAAGAGTCGCTTTCATATATTGCTCCTTGTTTTATTATCGTTCATTTTTAACTTTATATATTTCTTCACTCATATACTGTTATAAGTGTAGAAATTTCTATCCGTGTTTTTCTTGCATCTCATTGATGCATAATATTTAAATTCCATTATCTTGATGCTAACAGCTATACCCCACTCCCTGTAGGGTTAATTTGCAAGCAAATGATAGCGCTTTGTAAGTAGAGCACTCTATATTGTTAAAGAACTGCCTTAGCGAGCATAACTACATATTCAGATAATTATCTTGAGAAGTGGAATCTAAGTATCAGAATTTCGATATTTACTTTCAGATTGCTAGCGCTGTCCTAATTACTTGAATCGTATAAAAGTGCTTAGGTTGTATTTTTACCAAACGAACCCATCTTTTATATAATCTATATATAAAATAAGAACACACTGTATATTTCAATAGTAGCCAGATTTAGCTCATTCTCATTTTGATTAATAATAATTCATTGATATCGGATACCTATATGACACCTTCTCCTTTAGATTTACGCCTTGTCGATTTTGCCGACACTGCACCACATACATTACAGAACCAAGTGATTGATGCTATTGATGCTGCCAATGCTTTTTTAGATACTTTAACCGTGATAGAAAGCGACAGTGCTGAAAAAATAAGCGCTGAACAAGCTTTGGCAGATGTGATGAGCTTTGACCATATTAATCTGGCATTAGATCGTAGTTGGGGTATTTTGTCGCATCTCAATAGCGTGATGAGCAACGATGAGATTCGTCATGTTCACCATGAGCTGCTACCAAAGCTATCTGCTTACGGTACGCGAGTTGGCCAACATCAGCCATTGTTTAATCGCTATCAAGCTATCGTCAATGACACAGATTTTTTTGCTACGTTAGAGCCTGCTCGTGCACGTGCAATCGAACTGGCATTACGTAGCTTTGAGTTATCAGGCGTTGCGTTACCTCAAGCTGAGCAAGAAAAGTTTGCCGCTATCCAAAGTGAGTTATCTACCTTGTCTGCAACCTTTTCGGACAATATCTTGGATGCAACGCAAGCATTTGCCCTGCCTTTAGAAGACTCTCAGTTAAAGGGCTTAACAGAGAGTGGTTTGGCACTATTGGCAGATGCAGGTGAGCAATACAAGGCGCGTGAGCTTGCTAGCGGTGCTCTTGGCCAAGCTGATATAGATGCACTTCCTACTCCTTACTATGTGGCCAGTTTAAATATCCCTGTATATCTAGCGATCATGACTCATGCGGACGATCGCAACCTGCGTGAGACGCTGTATCATGCTTATGTCACACGCGCCTCTGAGTTTGATACGCATACCAATGCAAAAGGCAACTCATTAAATAACGCTAACAATATGAGTCAAATCCTCTCATTACGTGAACAAAAAGCTAAGCTACTTGGTTTTGCAAATTATGCTGAAGTATCGCTATCGACCAAGATGGCAGACAGCGTCTTAGAAGTTGAAACATTCTTACGTGACTTAGCAACGCAAGCCACCCCTGCTGCCAAAGCAGATTGGGCACAGCTACAGAAATACGCTAGCGATTATGGCATTGACGAGTTACAACCGTGGGATAGCGCCTACATCGCTGAAAAGGTAAAACAAAGTGAGTTCAGCTTATCGCAAGAGGAAATTCGTCCATACTTCCCATTACCCAAAGTGATTAATGGCTTGTTCACTATCGTTGAGCGTCTATACGGTATTAAAGTACAAGAGCAAAGCCATAAAAACACAGAAAGTGACTCAGTCTCTCGCTGGCATGACGATGTAAGCTTTTATCAATTATTCGATGCTGATGATCGCTTGCTCGGTGGCTTCTACTTCGACTTATTTGCACGTAGCGGTAAGCGTGGCGGTGCATGGATGAGTGGTTTTCAATCTCGCTATAGCTACGAAGAACAGAACCATCAACAGCTGCCCGTCTGCTTTATGGTTGGTAATTTCACGCCAGCACTTGATGGCAAGCCTAGTTTATTGACCCATGATGAAGTATTAACCTTATTCCACGAGTTTGGTCATGGCTTGCATCATTTATTAACCCAAGTGACGGTCGGCGATGTCGCTGGTGTTAATGGCGTTGAGTGGGATGCGGTCGAGCTTCCTAGTCAGTTTATGGAAAACTGGGCTTGGGACGCTGAAGGCATCGCTCTTATCAGCAGTCACGTTGAGACTGGCGAGCCATTACCTAAAGACAAGCTCGATGCACTACTGGCAGTGAAAAATTTCCAAAGTGGTATGCAAACGCTGCGTCAAATTGAGTTTGCCCTATTTGACCTGCTCATTCATGCTCATACGCCAGCACTGAGTTACGATGGCATTTTAGAGACGCTCAATACTGTCCGTAATGATATCTCCGTTATGCAAACACCTGACTATAACCGCTTTGCTAATGGTTTTAGTCATATCTTCGCGGGCGGTTATGCTGCCGGTTATTACTCATATAAGTGGGCGGAACTGCTATCAGCTGATGCGTTTAGCAAGTTTGAAGAAGACGGTATTTTCAACCCAGCGACAGGCAAAGCATTCCGTGAGTCCATCTTATCTGTTGGCGGCAGTTTCCCAGCGAAAACCAACTTTGAAAACTTCCGCGGTCGTAGCGCCAGTAT
>CAJXUF010000250.1 GCA_913061175.1 uncultured Psychrobacter sp. | reverse complement strand
ACCGCCCTTTCACGGCGGTAACGGGGGTTCGAATCCCCCTGGGGACGCCACTATTCGGCGTCACTTATTAGCACTTTTGCTTAGCATCAGATTAGACTAGTAAGCGAACAATAAAAAAGCCCAGTCATCATACGGTGACTGGGCTTTTTTATGTCTGTCATTTCTCAACATCCTCTATTCTGTTGTCGTTAGCTTATTATTAATAGCTGCTAGCTTAGTGTTGATAGCGCTATTGCCAACCTATCTAATACTCGTTAATATCGACCTTATAAGCATATTTATAAAATACACCCACATACTATAAATGATGGGGCTTAGCGTAATTAAAGGGAAGTGATTGCTATGTTTGGTATCGAGAATTATCTAGGATTTATTTTGGCTGCTATGTTGTTAAACCTAACGCCAGGTACGGATAGCATGTACATCATCACCCGTAGTATTTCACAGGGGCAAACAGCAGGATTTTATTCTGTTCTTGGCATTACTTCGGGTATTTTGGTACATACGTTATTGGCAGCGCTAGGATTGTCCGTATTACTTGCCAACGCCCCTACCGCTTTTATGATCGTCAAATATATCGGTGCGGCTTACTTGTGCTATTTGGGTCTAAAAATGCTACTGAGCAAAAACTCGAGCTCGATAGCAAACAATTTATCCAAAGATCCGAACGTGACTAGCCGAAAGGCTGTAGATGGTTGGCAAATATATAAGCAAGGTGTGTTGACCAATACTTTTAATCCAAAAGTCGCTTTATTTTTCTTGGCGTTCTTCCCTCAGTTTATCGACGCTAGTTATGCTTATGGTATGCTGTCATTTTTAATGTTGGGGCTGACTTTTGCCACCACAGGCTTTATATGGTGCTTGAGTTTGGCGCTGCTGGCGTCAAAGTTCAGCAAAAAACTAAGAGAGAATCCAAAAATTGAATCCATGATGAATAAAATAAGTGGTGTCGTATTTATGGGGCTAGGAATTAAGCTGCTGACTGAGAAGGCTTAAAAGGTAAAGTAACAGGAAGAAGAAACGTCTTCCATAGAAAAGCCCAATCCCCTACTTTGACGGAGATTGGGCTTTTTATCATATAAAGCTTAACTAACTACTAGCCTGCTTCTTTGCTCTCAGCTGCCAGTTGACGTAGTACATAGTGCAATACGCCGCCATGACGCACATATTCGCGCTCTTTTGGCGTTTGTAGACCGACATTTACCTCAAAGGTTTCTGCCGAACCATCAGCACGTGTAGCCGTAACCGTGGCCGTTTTACTCTCGCCATTGTCCAAACCTGTGATGCTGAGCACTTCAGAACCATCTAGTTTGTAGGTTTCTGCGTTTTGACCATCTTTAAACGTCAATGGCAGCACGCCCATACCGACTAGGTTTGAACGGTGAATACGCTCAAACGAGCTGGTCAATACTGCTTTGACGCCTAGCAGGATTGTACCTTTAGCTGCCCAGTCACGGCTAGAGCCAGAACCATACTCTGACCCACCAAGAACGACGAGCGGACGCTTATCTTCTTTATACTTCATCGCTGCGTTATAGATAGGCATTTCTTCGCCATCTTGTAGCGTAGCGCTGTCATCTTTGAAATAATAGGTATAGCCCCCTTCTTTACCGCCCATCATGGTGTTTTTGATACGGATGTTGGCAAAAGTACCACGGGTCATGACTGCATCGTTACCACGGCGTGAGCCATAGCTATTGAAGTCTGCTTCCATCACACCACGCTCTTGCAAGTACTTACCTGCTGGTGAGTCTGGATCGATATTACCTGCTGGTGAGATATGATCGGTGGTAATTGAATCACCAAACAGACCTAGAATACGCGCGCCTTCGATATCAGGGATACCTTCTGGCTCCATAGTCATACCATCAAAGAACGGTGGGTTTTTAATATACGTTGACCCTTCATCCCATGGATATAGTTGGCTATCCGCTGAACTAATTGCGTTCCACGCAGCACTACCATCAAATACTTCGCCATAGTTTTTGCGGAACATATCAGCATCGATATTGTTGGCAATTAACTCGTTAATTTCTTCTGAAGTCGGCCAGATATCTTTTAGGAATACATCATTGCCATCTTGATCCTGTCCTAGTGGATGAGTGGTCAGATCGATATCAACAGTACCTGCCAACGCATAGGCAACGACCAATGGTGGTGATGCTAAGTAACTGGCTTTGACATGCGAGTGAATCCGACCTTCAAAGTTACGATTACCAGATAGTACAGCCGCCGCGACTAAGTCATTTTCTTCAATGCCTTTTTCGATCTCTTCTGACAATGGCCCTGAGTTACCGATACACGTCGTACACCCATACCCTACTAGATAGAAGCCCGTCTTTTCTAGCTCATCCATCAGATGGGTTTTTTCTAAATAGTCGGTGACCACTTTAGAACCCGGTGCGAGTGATGTCTTAACCCAAGGCTTAGCTTTAAGCCCTTTTGCAGCCGCTTTTTTGGCCACTAGACCTGCACCAATCATTACCGCTGGATTGGAAGTATTGGTACAAGAAGTAATGGCGGCAATAACTACCGACCCGTCTCGTAGTTTGTGTTGTTTGTCATCGATGCTGACATTTGAGAAGACATTGTTTGCTGGCGCGTAACCTGCATTGTCATCACTGGTATCAACTTCGATATTCGGTTCAGCTGCCAAGTGTTCAGCTTGTTCTTGCTCGCCGCCTTCTTGATCAAAGCGTACTTTACCTTCTACTTCTGACTTACGATCTTTGGTCATCTTTTCTAACGTTTCGCCAAACTTCTCATGCATATCAGACAAATTGATACGCTGCTGTGGCAAGTTCGGACCAGCAAGTGCTGGCTGTACTGACGACAGATCTAGTTCTAATTTGCTTGAATAAGTCGCCGCAGGTGTATCGGCATCGTGCCATAAGCCTTGCGCCTTGGCATATTTTTCGACCAGCTCAATCTGCTCTTCATCACGGCCTGATAAACGCAGGTAATCAATCGCCATTTGGTCAATTGGGAAAATACCACAAGTCGCGCCATACTCTGGTGACATATTGGCAATGGTAGCGCGGTCCGCTAACGGCATACTGTGTAAGCCTTCGCCATAAAACTCTACGAACTTGCCCACTACGCCATGTGCACGCAGCATTTCAACCACACGTAATACCAAATCGGTCGCCGTGACGCCTTCGGTTAGCTTGCCCTTTAGCTCAAAGCCGACCACTTGTGGAATCAGCATCGAAGACGGTTGACCCAGCATCGCAGCTTCAGCTTCAATACCGCCCACACCCCAACCAAGC
>CAJXUF010000249.1 GCA_913061175.1 uncultured Psychrobacter sp. | reverse complement strand
ACACTGCATATCGTCGGCAGCGTCAGATGTGTATAAGAGACAGCGCTTGCACGCAATACAGAAGCGCAAACCGCCAATTTCAACACGCATAGTGAATGGGTCGCTTACTGGCAGCAGCAATCACAACAACAGCAGTCTTCAGCCAAGCGTCAGTCTAAACGGATACAAACGCCACCTATAATAGATCGTCAAGCCCCGCGTAGTGTCTGGACATTGCTACTACATGGTTTAAGCTTCTCTAGTATGGCAAGCGCGCAGTTGATTAAGCACAGTTTTAATCGTGAGCGCGAGCTACTTGCTGATGCCACCAGTGTTCAGTTAACACGTACGCCTGCGATTATCGAAACCTTAAAAGTCATCCATCAGGACTCGCTCGGCTCGCGTTTGTCTGGCATCGCCGATATCAACGGACTCAGCCATTTTTTCTTTGCTAGTAGTGGGGCAGACTTAGGGGATGTGTCATGGTTTGCCACCCATCCAAGCTTGACTGAGCGTATGAGCGCTATTAATGCGGATGCTTATCATCAGTTCGCGGTACAAATCGCTAAAGAAAAGCGAATAAATCAGCAAAAGGTTAAAGAAATATATAGGCAACGCCGCTTAGGTGATTGGGGGGCAACAAAAGAAAATAGCCTAAGTGAAGATTTCCCAGAAAAAAACTTACAGCATTCGTCAGTACTTGAGACTCAAACAACTGCAACGATTAATGTAGATGACAATAAACAGCCAAATGATAGAAAAATTCTTGCTGAATCTATAAGCGACGGTCGTAATAAAGATAATGGCGAATTAGAGATTGATGACGGTTTAGAGTTTGCCGTAGAAGCTGATGTGGTGGTCGATGGGCGGCTTCAAGTACAGGCCGAAGACGTTGGCGTTCATCAGCTATTAAAACCGTGGCAGTCCAAACCTGACGCTGACCTACCAGAAAACACATTAATTGGGTTTAATGATATTCAAAAGGTATCGCTACCTCAGTACATACTCAACCATAGTCATCATCCTTTAGGTGCGCTAGCATTAGTCGAAGCTGTCTTGCTTTGTCATCAGCATCAATCATTATCAACGACTGTCACTTATAGTTTGAATGATATTTGGAATGATGGCTTCTCTGTTGCGACTGACTCGACTTCCCATGAGCAAATATTACCGCATAGGATAGATACTAAGCTGATGACAGTAGTAGCCAGTTTGGACAGACGTTTAGACAGCGCTTTGATTGAGCTCGCCTTAAACCAATTGCATCAAAAGAATTTATCTGAACTATGTATTGAAGATCTAAAGCTCAAAAGTAAAAACGATCATAGTCACGACAGTCATCAGTACTATAAAAAACAAGAGAAATGCCGTACGATGTTGTTGCGTTATCAGCAGGGCATATTTGAGTTATTTAACCAACAGCTGACATCTGACTTAACCAAAAGCTTAGCTTATGATTCGTCAGATAAAAATATAGCTAGTGATAATGCTCATGCGGTTGCGATTACTCTGAATAACCCGTTAGCTTTAGCACATCAAAAATCGCCAATATCATCATTATGGCAAGCGCTACATTTGCAGCAGTTACTACCGATATTGTCTAAAGTTTTACAAGATACAGACGCGCAGTCTCTATGGCCGCAAATACTAAAGACTGGTATAGAAGACGTAAGGGCGCAACTAGATCCTTCAAGTCAGGCGTTTACAGGACTTAGTAAATCAGAAGTATCAGTTGTTGTCTTATTGGCTTATCGACTATCAAAAGATGCCAAAGGCCAGATGATCTCACTGCATGACCAATCGCTATTGAGTGAGGGTACTGACAGTGTGGCGCATTATATTGTAGATTTGAGACGGCATGCGCGCTTGATTGATATTGATCTTATGACAGTAAGCGATGTTAATTTACAGTGGCTATTATTGACCGCACAGCACTTGAATAGCATTCAGTTATTGGCGATTATTTCTGCGGTTCCTGTCTCTGCCAATCACTTTATCAAGCGCTTGGTAGGTGATCCGAATGCTGATAATTATCGAGAGAAGCAACAGGATGGTAGTCAAATAGATTATAATGAAAGTGAAATGAGCCAGCCTACTCATAATGAGTATCGCCAATGGCTAAGTACGTTGCATACGGTGATGTTACACGATACGATAATCAGCCAAGATGAATACGATTGTTTGTTGGCAATATCAGAGCGTTGGCTCGGTATTCGACAGCTGTTTTGATGGGCATGTATTTATTACTTAATTGATAGTATAGCGCATGCTTAATGAGAGCTGCCAAAATAATAAACATATCTATAAATGATATAAACAAAATGAGTAGGATAGTAGAGTCGAATGAGTGATACCCAAGCCCCGCTAACTGTATTACAGCGCCGTGTGCAGCAACGCCAAATTCTAGCGATGATGGGTATCAATCAGTGGGTGCAGCCTGAGTCAGAAACCATCAATATGGCTGACATTACGACAGCTTCGGTTGAGCAGTCAAATATTGTTTCCACTGATATTGAGTCTAGTAACAATGAAGTAGTGAGCGTTGGAATTTTAGGCACAGTTGATCGATCGACTGATGGTTATGATATCAATGATTACAATGCTAAGGGCTATGTTGCCGATGAGTATGATCCTGATTTGCAAGCTACCGCTGAGCAGACGGCTAGCGAGCAAAGCCCTGTTATTTATAGTTTTGATTCCGTTGATTCAACTACTGTTAGTTCAAGTACTGGGTCTATCTATCATGACATCCCAAGTACTACATCGAACCAAACTGCTGTAACCTCTACGAATGCACCTATTGAGCAACCTCAATTTGCGCAGAATAATTTTCCGCAAAGTAGTTTTCCACAGAGTGCTAGTGATGACAGCATAAATGATGATAGCTTAAAAAAAGTAGCACCATTTGACTTGCAAGGTGGCCGCTATGGTGACTGGGTAATAGTGGTTGATATCAAAGCGCTAAATAGTGACAGTCAGAAACTATGGCAAAACATCATTCAAGCGCTATCAATCACTTGCGAGACAACATCATTCCCGATTTGCGACGATATGGATACTGCTGAGCTTGCCAATGCCAGTCTTGCAGGATATATCTTTCGAATTGGCCGGAGTGAAGAGATACAAGTTGCTGCACTGACCGCGCTGCCTAACGGCCTCCAACATCCCAATCTGACCACTGTGCCGACATTAGAAGCAATGCTCGCAGACAGTGATGCTAAACGTCAGTTGTGGGAGCAGATATCTCATTGAGTTGTATAACTGTCTCTTATACACATCTCCGAGCCCACGAGACGGACTC
>CAJXUF010000248.1 GCA_913061175.1 uncultured Psychrobacter sp. | reverse complement strand
CTACACACTGCATATCGTCGGCAGCGTCAGATGTGTATAAGAGACAGGCAAAATACCAACGTTTGGCCATACTTTCAGCTGAGATGTTATCGTGACGAGGGACAGATTCATCGAGCCAGCCAGCCTTAATTTGTGTAGCAAGCCACATGGTCGTCTGCTGATAGCCAGTATCGAGTGCCTTACGCATGGTTTCTGACATATCGGCTACCTCTGCGCTGAGCTTCACTACCAAGCATTTCTCATGGTCGCAGCCGTTCTGCTGGGTGTCATACCAGTTTTGAAAATAATCATATAGTTTTTGCTGCGCACTGACATCTTGTGCATCGATGACATCTAACCGAGTCTTATATAAACTAAAGTAATGATTAATAATAGCTTCACCAAAGGCTTCTTTGGAAGCGAAATAGTGGTAAAAAGAACCCTTTGGCACACCTGCTGTATCTAAAATCTGCTTTAGGCCAACAGCGGTAAAACCTTTTTTGGCGATTAGTTGGTAGCCAGTAGCAAGTAAATGAGCTTTGGTATCTGGGGTAGTTGCGTCTGTATTAGACATAAACAGGATTGTCTCCCTTAGTAGTCGCTTGTATTAGCATATGTATTAAACAGTCAGTTAAAACAATTAACGTTCATTTGAACGTCACGTTGATGGCGTATTGTAATAGGATATAGTTATATGTGTTACGTTTTATCAACAATATTTACTGACAAAGTAGTCTTGTTTTATTAATAGCTATGGTAGCATTAGACCAGTCGTCTAGCAAGGTAGGTTTTGTTGTTATCCGTTACCGTTAGTATTTATTGCTAAAGATCATTTTTCATTAGAGCTCTTTTCAATTGACGACTATTGATTAATAGATTGGTAATGATTTTAGACTTACTACTTGCCAGATATTTTCTCATTAAGATATCGCCGACTTGATAATTTTATTTTAATAACCGAAAACCAATACTTAACATAACAAATTAAAAATAAGGATGATTATGTCAACCAATACTACGAGTGCATACAGTGACTTCCATTTGCAGTTCATCGCTGGTGAATGGCAAACCGGTAAAGACGATAGCACCAACACCAATACCAACCCATATAACGGTGATACGCTGGTAGAGATCCAGCAAGCGACCAAGGATCAGTTGAACGAAGCCTATGATGCTGCGACCCAAGCTCAAGAAGCGTGGGCCAAGCAGACGCCAGCAGAGCGTTCTGCAGTGTTGTATAAAGTCGTAAACATACTTGATCAGCGCCAAGAAGAAATCGTCGATTGGCTAATCAAAGAGTCGGGCAGTACCCGTATCAAAGCCATGGTCGAGTTCGGTGCGACGCGCGCGATTACCCTTGAAGCAGCGACATTCCCTAATCGTGTCCATGGTGAGATTCGCCCATCGAATACTCCTGGTAAAGAAAACTTCATTTATCGTGAGCCAATTGGCGTTGTCGCTGTCATTAGCCCATGGAACTTCCCGCTGCATTTGACCCAGCGCTCTATCGCACCAGCCTTAGCACTTGGTAACGCGGTGGTACTCAAGCCTGCTAGTGATACGCCAGTGACAGGTGGTTTGCTATTGGCCAAAGTATTCGAAGAAGCGGGTCTACCAAAAGGTCTATTAAACGTCGTGGTCGGCTCAGGTAGTGAAATAGGCGATGCAATCGTTGAGCACAAAGCGCCAAGTTTAGTGTCGTTCACAGGTTCGACCTCAGTGGGTAAACATATCGGTGAGCTGGCAAATGGCGGCGAATACATCAAGCAAGTGGCGCTTGAGCTAGGTGGTAATAGTCCATTTGTGGTACTAAAAGATGCTAACATTGAGCAAGCAGTAAAAGCGGCCGCCTTTGGTAAGTTCTTGCATCAAGGTCAAATCTGTATCGCGATTAACAGAGTCATTGTAGAAGACGAGATATATGATGACTTTGTAGAGCGTTTCTTAGCGCACGTCAAAACATTAAACGTCGGTGATCCTAACAAGCAAGATACCGCTGTTGGTCCAATCATCAACGAAAAACAAGTTAAATCGCTCAAAGAAAAAATCGCTAAAGCGCAGGAAGAAGGCGCAAAAATGATACTCAGTGGCGAGATAGACGGCCAAGTCGTACCGCCGCACATCTTTACCGAAGTGACTCGCGAAATGGATCTATCACGCAATGAAGTGTTTGGACCATTGGTTGGTATCATCCGTGCTAAAGACGAAGACGATGCGCTATCGATTGCCAATGACTCTATGTATGGTCTATCTAGCGCAGTGTTCACTGCTGATATGCAAAAAGGTCTACGTTTCGCTCGCGGTATCAGAGCTGGCATGACCCACATCAATGACATCTCGGTCAATGATGAAAGCAATACGCCATTCGGTGGTGAGAAAAACTCAGGCATCGGCCGCTTCAACGGTGAGTGGGTACTAGAAGAGTTTACTAGAACGCATTGGATATCAATGCAAAATGAGCCACGTGAATATCCATTCTAATTGTCCTAAAATAGAATGCTAATAACACACACAAAAAAGACCGCTTTAATAGCGGTCTTTTTTGTGTGTGTCATTTGGCAACTTACTGAGAATGACGTATTTGAAGTTGGTCAATCTCTTATCTGGCATGAAAACCAAGTAACCCTTCAATCTCTTCCATCGTCATCCGTCTTACCAGTGCTTGCTCTTCTACTGACAGGCGATTGGTATGCTCTTTTATCATGGTATGAATACTCCGTGATATCTCAGAGGTAGTCGCGTAATACATTTGAGGCTGCTCCTTTGTCAACCTCATCAAAAATCGATTGATAAGTTTACGCTTTTCATCTGATTTATTTTCTTCAGTCGTAGTATTATTTTGAGTCATGGTGTTCTCCTAGAGGTAAGCCATTTAAGCAGTCAGACATATGAGAGTCAATGCTTATAAGTGGTTTCTGGGGCTGAGCGCATTGCCTTACAAGTGTTAGGCTCGCATCATAGTTGAATGCTAAGTATGTTTTACACTGTATATGATATTTCAAGATTAAAGACTAAATATTAAAAATAATAGATAAGCGCTAAACAGCCAGAAGGATAGGGTATGTCAAATCAAGCGGCGAACAACTTAGCGAACAATAATGTCACATTGGTGCTATTTCATAATGACTTAAGAGTGGCGGACAATACCACTTTATTGAAAGCATCTGAAATTTCCACTGATGGAAGGCTGCTACTGGTTTATGCGTCATCGTTGACAGATATATTAGACGATAAAGACTATTACGATGCCTATCATTACGACCTGTCTCTTATACACATCTCCGAGCCCACGAGACGGACTCCTATCTCGT
>CAJXUF010000247.1 GCA_913061175.1 uncultured Psychrobacter sp. | reverse complement strand
TCTACACACTGCATATCGTCGGCAGCGTCAGATGTGTATAAGAGACAGGAATAAAGTCAGTATCAATAGCACCGTCAATGATAGGATGTGCGACATGGATGCCCTTTGGCCCCAACTCTCGCGCCATGCTTTGTGCCAGTGCCCGCAGAGCAAACTTAGCACTAGCAAAAGCTGAAAAACCTTTACTACCGCGTAAAGACGCTGTTGCACCCGTAAAAATAATTGTCCCCCTCTCACGTGGAATCATGACTTTTGCCGCTTCTCTACCTGTCAAAAACCCAGCCAAGGCACCCATCTCCCACACTTTTCGATAGACCCTCTCTGTCGTATCTAAGATGGAGAAATGAACGTTTGCCCCGATGTTAAACACTACTACTTCAATCGGCCCAATGTCTTTTTCAATATGAGCAAACAGCTCAACCATCTCTTGCTCGACACGTGCATCACAACCAAATGGCTTGACTACTCCCCCATCCGCTTCGATATCACTGACTAATGCCTCTAGCTTCTCAACAGTCCTTCTGGTCACGCACAAAGTAAAACCTTCTCGCGCAAAACGTTTGGCAACAGCGCTGCCAGTGGCATCGCCTGCGCCGATTACAACGGCTACGGGTGCTCTGTTCATGTCTATTTCCTTATAGGTTCCTTTTTAGAACTAACAAAAACATAGCTTTATTTTTGGACCCTGTCAAGCTAACCTATAGCTTAAAGATAAAGGAGATAACCTATGCGCTGGGATGAACTGGACCAACAGTCTTGCTCGGTGGCTCGCACTTTAGCAGTCATTGGTGATCGTTGGACGCTCATGATTTTACGCGATTGTTTTTTGGGAGTCAGACGATTCGACGTATTTGAGCAACGCTTGGGCATTACACGCCATGTCCTATCTAACCGTCTTCGTAAATTGGTTGAATACGATATTTTAAAAAAAGTCGCCTATCAGCAGCGGCCGCTACGTGAGGAATATAGACTGACAGAGTGTGGATTAGATTTACACTCTGTCGTACTGGCATTGGTCAGTTGGGGTGATAAACACATGGCTGATGAACGCGGGGCACCGCTGTTACATAGACACAAGGCATGTGGTCATATTATGCATCCTGTGACAGTATGCTCCGAGTGCGCTGAGGCCGTTACCGCACGTGATATTGAGGTTGAAATAGGTCCCAAATGGATCGGTAATGATGGAGTGAGTATTTAATATAGTAGCGGTTGATGAATAACTGGAGCTAGATATCAGAACACTTTATTTAAAAGACTTGACCTTTTACGGTTGTACCGTACTACAGCCTGAAGTATTCCAAAACCTCGTTAACTGTATCGAACAACGTAAAATAAATCCAATCGTGGCGTATACCTTTCCATTAAAACAGATACATACTGCTCAAGCGATTTTCTTAGAAAAGAAACATGTCGGTAAAATCGTTTTGAACGTTGCTCAAGAATAATCATCGTTCGATAGCAAACAAATAGCGTATAAATGGCTTTGAATATTTTATTCAAAGCCATTTATGTCTAAATCAATAAACGCTGTTTTGAAGCATAAAAGTCAGCCTTATCAGTCATGACTTTCAACCATTCATTTTATTGTTAGTAGCAGAATATAGATCAAACCTATGAAACGAATGTCATTTCAGTGACGACAAACTCATCGACCATCCCATCTGTTACTTGTACATAATTTTGGAAATGCGGGCTTTGTACATGTTGCTGAAGACACTCGTTGTTTTCCCAAATCTCATAAACCACGAAACCGTTACTATTTGCATTTTCTTGGTGTAAGTCATATTGAATACAACCTTGATCATCTTGTGATGCTGCTGTCAGTTTAAGCAGCTCAGTTTTAACTTGTTCAACGTGCTCAGGTTTGGCTTTGATAGTGGCGACGATGGTAAGTGGTTTGTTTGCTTGCGTGCTCATCTATTTATCCTATGTTTATTATTATCATTGATTTAAATAGGTCCAATGTGTTTGCTAAAAGCGTCACATTGGACCTGTTAATCTAAATGGCGTTATGCAGACCAGCCTTCTAATACAATCTTGCCATGCGCTTGCTGTTTTTCTAGCATTTGGTGCGCACTACGTAGATGTTCAGCGGTGATAGCCCCAAGATTGTGAGCGACCGTGGTTTTGATCTCGCCTGCATCAATCAATTTTGCCACTGCATTTAATAAATGATGCTGTTCAATCATGTCTGGCGTATTGAACATTGAGCGTGCAAACATAAACTCCCAATGCAGGCTTAAGCTTTTGGCTTTAAGAGGGTTGGCATCTAGTGATTTTGGATCATCAATCAGTCCAAGCTTACCCTGCGGCTTTAAGCATTTAATGATTTCTTCATAATGATCTTCAGTGTTATTGAGACTCACCACGTAGTCTACTTCAGCAATACCTGTTTTTTGTAGTTCATCAGACAATGGGTTGCGGTGATTGATAACATGATCAGCACCCAAGTCTTTGAGCCACTGCACGCTCTCATCTCTCGAAGCTGTACCAATAATCGTGGCAGATGTTCTTGTTTTTAATAACTGAGTTAAGATGGATCCAACGCCGCCCGCTGCGCCAATGACCAATACTGAGACATCATTAACATTCTCGCTACTACCGCTGTCATTCGCTGCGCTATCAGAGACAGGCACTTGTAAACGATCGAACAACATCTCCCAAGCTGTAATCGTTGTGAGTGGTAATGCCGCTGCCTCAGCGAAAGACAAAGAGGCTGGCATGTGTCCAACGATACGCTCCTCAACTAACTGATATTCAGCATTGCTGCCTGAGCGGGTCAAATCTCCAGCATAATAGACGTTGTCGCCTACTGAGAATAAACTGACGTCTTCAGCGACAGCCGTCACAGTACCAGCAGCATCCCAACCAATAACAGCATACTCACCCTCTGCAGCAGGACGTCCTTCACGGATTTTGTAATCTACTGGATTGACTGATATGGCTTTTACTTCTACGAGAATATCGCGGCCTGAAGCAACTGGTTTATCAAGAATGATGTCTTGTAGCGATTGTTCGTTATCGATAGGTAGATTGTTTTGATAACCAATGGCTTTGATAGTTTGCATAATATTGTGTCCTGTTTTTAATAGTAAAATTTGAAAATGTAGTTAGTAATGGTTCAATTGTTTGAAATCCATTGATGCTGCTAAATGTAAGTTTTATGCATCTTATGCAAAAATTGACTGCAATACTGTTTGAGTCTGCTGCTCAAGCTCTACAATGGCTGCTTGGTTTAGAGCATCAGCATGTGGTCGACCAAACTTCCCTCTTGCTGTCTCTTATACACATCTGACGCTGCCGACGATATGCAGTGTG
>CAJXUF010000246.1 GCA_913061175.1 uncultured Psychrobacter sp. | reverse complement strand
ATACGAGATAGGAGTCCGTCTCGTGGGCTCGGAGATGTGTATAAGAGACAGATCGGGATATTAACCAGCTATTTGACGATGTTTGGCAAGATTTAGCCATTTTTAGCCCATTTAGATGACTATCGGGTGAATTGAAGACACGCCCTAGGTTCAACGCAATAAAAAACGCTTATCAGCATCATGCCGATAAGCGTTTTTTTAATGATGTATAACGATTTACTCGGTACCAAACTGTTTACGTTTTTTGGCAAAAAATCTGTCCAGTCTATCCATCGCATTTTCTAGGTCAAGTAAGTTAGGTAAGAACACCAGACGGAAATGGTCGGGTCTATCCCAGTTAAACCCAGTACCTTGAACCATCAATACATTTTCTTCAACGAGCAAGTCCATCATAAAATCCATATCATCGGTGATAGGATAAACCTCTGGATCCATTTTTGGGAAACAGTAAAACGCGCCTTGAGGCATGGTACAAGAAATACCTTTGATAGCATTAAGACGTGAGACTGCCATTTCACGTTGCTTATATAGGCGACCTTTTTCAGAAGTTAGGTCTTGCATGCTCTGATGACCACCCATCGCGGTTTGAATAGCATACTGTCCTTGCACGTTAGAGCAAAGGCGCATGGATGCTAGCATATCTAAGCCTTCAATAAAGTCAGCTGCGTGCTGTTTGCGGCCTGATACCATCATCCAACCTGAGCGAAATCCTGCGATACGATGTGACTTTGACAAGCCATTATAAGAAAGTACCAGCACGTCGTCAGTTAGGGTGCTCATTGGGGTATGTATATTATCATCATAGAGAATACGATCGTAAATCTCATCGGCCATGATGATCAAATCATGCTCTTTAGCAACTTCGATGATTTGCTTTAATAGCTCATCACTATAAAGTGAGCCTGTCGGGTTGTTTGGGTTAATAACCACGATACCTTTAGTTTTGCTCGTGATTTTAGACTTAATATCTTCAATATCAGGGTGCCAGTTATCTTCTTCATTACAGCGATAGTGCACAGCAGTACCGCCAGCGAGGTTGGCTGCTGCCGTCCAAAGCGGGTAGTCTGGCATTGGAATCAGGACTTCATCGCCATCATTCATCAATGCCTGCATGGTCATGACAATAAGCTCAGAAACCCCATTGCCCAAATATACGTCACGTACGTCAACGGCCGACAGCAATCCCTTTGATTGGTAATATTGCAAAATGGCTTTGCGTGCTGAGAAAATCCCTTGCGAGTCTGAATAGCCAGTCGCTTCAGATAAGTTCATAGCGACATCGCGTAAAATCTCATGCGGGGCTTCTAAACCAAAAGGCGCTGGGTTGCCCACGTTTAGTTTTAATATGCGTTTGCCTTCTGCTTCCATCTTATTAGCAGTCTGCAATAGAGGACCACGAATGTCATAGCAAACGTTTTGTAATTTATCAGATTTTTTTATGGTGTTCATAGCATGACCGTTTTTCGGATTGGTTGTCGAATTGGTTTTTGATTTTTTACTAGCGGAATAAGGTGTCGTCGATTGAGCATCAGTTATTTTAATATCTGACTGGGTGTGGGAAATCGTATCTATCTCTTGATGTTCACTGCGCTCTACAGATAATGTCGACTCGTCTGCATCAATAGCTTCATTGTTGAGGTCGCCGCGCAACAGATATCCTTCACTACAGCCCAAAATACGCGCAAGTGTAGGCAGCTTGGATGAGACAATGCCATTAGTACCGCGCTCCCAGTTTGAGATAGCACCACGGCTCACTTTTGCACCAGCGGCTGTCATGGCTTGTGCCAACTGCTCAGCAGTAAATCCTTTGTCACGGCGCAACTGTACCAGTCGTTCCGCTTGCGTACTTTTGCTATTGTCGTCAGACATTGTCGTTTGAGCCTTTATTAATCAGTAATTATTCAGTGTAGAAATATATTGAACATTTTAGTTAAACACTAATGCAAGATATTATTGCATTGATAGTTAATTTGCAAATGGTTTTACAATCAGCTCTATTAGTATTTGCAAGTATATCTTGCAATTAACGTTTTGTTTATATTTATATGGCTCTAAATCCCTTATATAGACTATAAAATATATAAGTATCAAAATTACATCTTTACCCATCATTATATAAAATTAGTTTGCTATATTTAACTCAGTTAATCTTTTCAATCATGCTGTCTATCTCCCAATATAAAGAGTACTTTTCTTATATATGCCTTGAATAGTGTGTCGATAACCAACAGATAGAGCACGTCGTTCTCATAATCCTATGGCGATAAAATAGTTACCGAGATTAGATAATAAATACTCGAATAAGGATAAATTATGCAAGACAACCAACTAAGCAAAGAAGAGATCAGCCAATTGACTGAAGCTGACTGGAAAGAGCGTTTGACCGCTGATGAGTATCATATTATGCGTGAGAAGGGCACCGAGCGTCCATTTACAGGTGTATACAATGATGCGACTGATGATGGCGTTTACCGCTGTAAAGGCTGCGGTGCAAGCTTATTTGACTCAAGCAATAAATTTGATGCGAGCTGTGGCTGGCCAAGTTTTGATCAAGGTATCGATAACAGCGCGATTGAAGAGCACGTCGATAACTCGCTAGGTATGACTCGTACCGAAGTCACTTGTAGCAACTGCGGCGCACATTTAGGCCATGTATTCCCTGATGGTCCTACTGAGACAACAGGTATGCGCTATTGCATTAACTCAGTATCTATCGATTTAGATAAGTCTGAGAAGTAAGTAGCCTAAGTAGTATTAGAAACGTGAAAGGGAAGTGCACGGTGCTTCCTTTTCAATAGTTTTATTATGTGTATGATAGAAAAAGAAATAATGCATAGACACCCAAAACAATAAAAACCTCAATTTAAGGATAAATGATGAGTACAATTTATGATTTTACGGCTGAGCGCATGGATGGTAGCTCGCAAGCGTTTTTAGATTACCAAGATAAAGTATTATTAATCGTCAATACTGCAAGCAAATGTGGATTTACGCCGCAGTTTGAAGGCTTAGAATCACTATATCAACAGTATAAAGATCAAGGACTGGTGGTTATCGGTTTTCCTTGTAATCAATTTGGTAGCCAAGACCCAGGTAGCAATGACGAGATTGGTGCGTTTTGCCAAAAGAATTATGGTGTCAGCTTTCTGATGATGGCAAAGACTGATGTCAATGGCGCAGATGCTCATCCTATCTATGAATGGCTCAAAGAACAAAAGGGTGGCGTGCTGACAGATGGTATTAAGTGGAATTTCACCAAGTTCCTAGTCGATAGTAAAGGTCAGGTTATTGACCGCTATGCACCAACGACCAAGCCAGAAGCCATCAAAAACGATATAGAGCAAGCACTGTCTCTTATACACATCTCCGAGCCCACGAGACGGACTCCTATCTCG
>CAJXUF010000245.1 GCA_913061175.1 uncultured Psychrobacter sp. | reverse complement strand
CGAGATAGGAGTCCGTCTCGTGGGCTCGGAGATGTGTATAAGAGACAGATATTTGCGGTGCTTGTTTGCCACTTATTTGGGATATACCCTCAACTTAAACGATAGTTATTTATAAATAGTTATTCATAAAAAAACCCCATAAGCTGCGTTCAACTTATGGGGACATTTTTACTGATAGTTTCACTTAAAAAGTGTGTCTGATTAACGCTCTAAATGCAGATACTGCAAATGACGCTCGTACTGATTTAAGATATCAACCAATACTTGCTCTTTTGAGTAGCCAACCAAGTCATACTCTTGCGAGCCTTCACTTAAGAACACTTCCGCACGGTAGTAGTACTCTGCGTGCTTGGTAGATGTGCTCAATGTAAAGTTAGGACGATGCGCTTTAATTAGATTAACTTCATAAATAAAGTCATCTTCATCGCCATGACCGACACGCAGTTTTAGACCGTCTACCTGACCACTATCTTGGTCCATGCCTGCATCGATACCTTCACCGATACTAGCAAGGTTTTTGGTATCTAACGAGGTTTTGAGACCACCTGCTTTAAATTCTTTTTCGACCTCAGACATCGCTGGCATCACAACCGTATGCAAGAATTTTTCAACCTGTGCATGGCCTGGGAAACTCACAATACGTTGCAAGCGCGCTTTCCAGCTCTTCCCGCTGTCCAACACATTTGCCGTGCCGATTGTACTGGCTTTACGCTTGTTACCTTCTTCTTTTAGCGACTTCCACATAGACATCATGTAAAGCACAAGAATAATAGAGAATGGCAAACCTGCAATGACAGAGACAGACTGTAGTGAAGAAAAACCACCTGCGAATAGCAATCCTAACGTAATAAGACCAGTCGCTGCTGCCCAAAACAGACGTAACCAAACCGGTGCATCAGTATCATTGGTCATACCTCTTGAGCTCAAGTTCGCTAATACTAACGCGCCTGAGTCAGCAGAAGTCACAAAGAAAATAAGACCAATAACCACACCAGCAAATGACAATACCTCACTGTAAGGGAAGTATTCAAACAGCGCAAACATGCCCATTGCCGCATCATTGACCGCGATTTCGCCAAGCTCTGTTGCGCCATTGGCAACCAAGTCTATCGCTGAATTACCAAAGATAGAGAACCATGCAAAAATAAACCCAAGCGGAATAAACATCACGCCAAATACAAACTCGCGCAACGTACGGCCACGGCTAATACGTGCAATAAATAGACCTACAAACGGTGCCCAAGCAACCCACCATGCCCAGAAAAATATCGTCCACCAAGATTTCCACTCGGCACCAGCAGCACCGTCATAAGCATAAACGTCAAAGGTTTTATAAATGATGGTTTGGAAATATTGACCGATATTTTGAGTAAAAGTATTTAATAGATACACCGTATTGCCCATTACCAATATGGCAAGCAACAACAGTATTGACGACAACATATTGAATTCAGATAGACGACGAACGCCTTTTTCAACACCTGTCATCGCAGAGATAGCAGCAGCCGCGACAACACATACAATGATGAGCGCCTGAACCGTTTTGCTAGATTCGATACCGAACACATGGGTCAAACCAGCATTAGCCTGTAATACCCCAATACCCAAACTGGTCGCAATACCCATCAACGTACAGACAACGCCAAAGGTATCAATACCATCGCCTAACCAACCTTTGATTAAGCGTTCACCGAATATCGGTGTCAGCGGCGAGCGTAGTGCCAGCGGCATGTTTTTGCGATAAGCAAAGTAAGCCAGCGCCATACCAATCAGCGCATAAATACCCCAACCATGCAGACCCCAGTGCAAGAAAGTCTGAGCAAGTGCTTCGCGCATGGCCTCAGCACTAGCAGGCTCTAGGCCTGTATGCGGGGTCAAATAATGCATCAAAGGCTCAGAGGCACCAAAGAACAACAGGTCAATACCGATACCCGCTGAGAACAGCATGGCCGCCCACGCTAAAAACGGAAATTGTGCTTTTTCGTGGTCTTGACCAAGCTTTATGTCGCCATACTTAGAAAAACCAACAAACAACGCAAAGATACTATAAGCGGCAACCACCAACATATAATACCACCCAAACTTGTCTGATACCCAAGTCATGCTCGCGCTCAACAAGGCCTCACTATAATCTGGAAAAGCGATGGTCCAGATTATCAATAAAATAGAAATAATAGCTGAGCCCATAAACACGGTTTTGTTTAGGGTCAGAGGTTTCGTCACATCTTGTGATGGCGAACTGTACATAAAGAACCTCAATAGGTAAATTAAACAGGGTCCGATATTGCTTTGTCCGGCATCGTCTAATAGTAGACTGATGATCTATAACCGTATAACGTGGAACCAACCGCATGACGGACAAAGCAGTACCAATAAATAAAAAGCTAATAAAATTATAAACAAATTCAACCTGAGTGGTATTCATTATTCTAATACGTTAGCGCTGATAGAAAAGGCCTCTACTTGGAAAGGCCTTTTGGTTAAAATTTTCTCATATCATTATTTATTCAGTATCCTGTATGCAGGCTTATATCGCAGCCTACACTGTCGAGAGATAATCACGCATTGGCTCTGAGCGCAGCGGTGCACCATTGGCCACATAATAATCTGCCGTTGAACGTGGCAGCTGTACGCCTCTCATCTTATCGACGATTTTTTCTGCCAACATAATAGTCGTGGCATTGAGATTACCACTAATAATGTTTGGCATGATAGACGCATCGACGACTCGCAAGCCATCAATACCATGTACCAGACCTTCGCCATTCACTACCGAATCGTTATCTTCACCCATCGCACAAGTACAAGATGGATGATAAGCCGTCTCACTATGATTGCGCACGTACTCATCTAATTGGGCGTCGGTGACCAGATCATCGGTCGGTGCAATCGCGCGACCACGATAAGGATCGAGCGCTGGCTGATGCATGATCTCACGCGTGATACGCATTGCAGCACGGAACTCTTGCCAGTCTTGATCATGTGACATGTAATTAAACAAGATACTTGGATGTGCTTTCGGATCACGTGATTTTAGCTTGACGCGGCCACGGCTTGGTGAGCGCAGTGAGCCGACGTGTGCTTGGAAGCTGTGTGATTTCACCGCACTGCGGCCATCGTAGCGTACGGCTAGTGGCAAGAAATGATACTGAATATTTGGATGAGTAAACTTCTCATCCGTACGGATGAAACCGCCACCTTCGAATTGGTTAGACGCACCAAGGCCCGTACCATTGAACAACCATTCTGCACCAATCGCAGGCTTATTCCACCATTTATTGGCAGGCGCGATTGACACTGGCAGTTTACATTCATACTGCATATACAGCTCTAGATGGTCCTGTAAGTTATTACCCTGTCTCTTATACACATCTCCGAGCCCACGAGACGGACTCCTATC
>CAJXUF010000244.1 GCA_913061175.1 uncultured Psychrobacter sp. | reverse complement strand
TCTACACACTGCATATCGTCGGCAGCGTCAGATGTGTATAAGAGACAGGCTTGTCTTGTGCCAGCTCTTCAGGCAATGCTTCTATATAGATACGCAATAAAGAGCGCTGACCTTGGGGTACAAATTCTACGCCCCATAGCGACACATCACAAGCGGCAACGGCAGGCTCAATGATAGCGGTTAATTCGGCAACTTTGGTTGATAATTTCATAATGTATTTATTTTTTCCTATTGGCCTGTTACGTTCTATTAGCCGATTGCCTATAGTGTAACTTGCTTTTTTGCTCGATATATTTAGCTATAAGAATATTAGCAGTGTCTGGCTCAAGCTCTTTTAACCCTACGCTTATCAAACGGACAACGCTTTAAATAGACATATGGGTATTGTAAGAGACGTTAAAAGGAGGTCGTACTACTTGTAAGGATACAAACATGATTGTGTTCAATAGGCAGGTGCCACACAGCAATAATGTTTGGCATAGTAGGACAAGTGTCATGGTAACACAGAGCTTTAGGTACAAAAAAACCCACAAACATAATGGTGGGCTAATCGACACTGACTGTTTAGGGTACAAACATCAGTATAAAAAGTGGTAGCGGGGGCTGGATTTGAACCAACGACCTTCGGGTTATGAGCCCGACGAGCTACCAGACTGCTCCATCCCGCGTCCGATTAGTTTGTTTTGATTCTAAACTTAAGAATTGGTTGCGGGAGCAGGATTTGAACCTACGACCTTCGGGTTATGAGCCCGACGAGCTACCAGACTGCTCCACCCCGCATCAATCTAGAACGCATATTATAGGGAGGTTTCGTAGAAGTGTCAATACTTTTTTTAAATTAATTATAAATTAAGTATTATCTGCTAAAAATCCAACCTGACGCTATGCTGCGTCTGTAAAACTTGGTGCGATTGGGGGGACTTGAACCCCCACAGCTTTCGCCACCACCCCCTCAAGATGGCGTGTCTACCATTCCACCACAATCGCATTGTACTGCTCTGTTCCTATCATCCAGTCTATAATCAATGATGCTTAAGGTAGGCACCTATAGAACAGGAGTTGCGAAAACAGGAAAGCATTGTAAATCTAACCTACCAAAATAGCAAGCGCTGCCTACTTAAAAGAGGCTTACTCGGAATGTTGAGTCATTGGACGCGGCGTTTGCGGTGCTGAAACTGGCGCATCTAGACGAAACTGATCTTCTGCTTGCTTACGAGCATGAACAGCAAGCGTCATACTAGTAATAAAAAATATGACTGTTAGTACTGCCGTAGCACGTGTCAAGAAATTAGCAGTACCTGCTGCGCCAAACACGGTACCTGATGAACCGGCACCAAAAGAAGCTCCAGCATCTGCCCCTTTACCATGCTGTATCAGAATCAAGCCGATCATGGCAATGGCCACAATAATATGCAGGGCTAATATAAACGTAAACATGGTGGCCTCTTTTGCCGCGTAATGACGACTGATAACGAAAAATAAAACGTAAGGTTAATAGAATGACAATCGGCATGATCAAATGCCAAATCGACTATATAAATAAGGCGCATTGTACACGATTGCAAGGGCAGTGTTAAACCTACTTTTACCAACCGATAAAACTATACTCTCTATAAGCTATGATCTTGATATCTGAGCGTTATTTATTCATTTAAGCATTGGCTTGGTTAAAGGCATCGGCAATCGCTAGAAAGCTCTCTGCTTTTAACGAAGCACCGCCCACTAATGCACCATCAATCATAGCGTCAGAAGCAAAGCTATTGGCATTATCAGCATTAACACTACCGCCATACAGCACGGTAATCGTATCTGTTATATCAGCAAAGCTTGCAACCGTTTGCTTGATATACTGATGGGTTTTACTCACTTCTGCCACAGTAGGCACTTTACCTGTACCAATGGCCCATACAGGTTCGTAAGCGAAGAGCAGCTTTTTAGATAACGATGATGCTAAATCTGGCTGTTGAGTCAGTAAATCCTTAATAACCGAAAGTTGCTCATTGATAACATCGAGTGTTTGACCATTGTCATACTGCTCTTGCGTTTCGCCGATACAAAATACCACACCTAATTTCTGAGAAAACGCATGAGACAATTTGCTTATCAGGCAATCATGAGACTCTTTGTGATATTGGCGACGTTCAGAGTGGCCAAGTAGCGTCCAAGTGGCACCTGCATCTGCTACCTGTTGGGCTGAGCAGTCACCCGTATAGGCTCCTGTATTTGCACTATAAGTGCTAACGTCCTGTGCTGCACAAAGTATTGAGCTATCTGCTAGACGCGTACTCACTGTATTTAAATGAACACAACTGGGCGCTACCATTAATTTACAGCGGTTTTCTAATGTCTGCGAGTTGGCTTGTTCTTCAGTATTAACTTTAGTCAATAAGTCGTCCAATAGTGCATTGACAGCACTGTTAGTCGCAGGATTCTGTTTCCAATTGCCAATTACCCAAGCTTGCATACTTATTTACCTTGTCTCATATATTCATGCCAATTCGGCTAATATGCGCGTCAGTATAACAAATAATTCGTAAGTGCTATAGTAGCGTGCGACCATGAGCAGAATCACTTCTGCAAACTTATCTACAGACAATATATCGATAGACCGTTATTTTTACGAGCTAGTCGTGTAATGGTATATATAATTTTTTCAAACTAAAGTAAAGTTCTATACTACAGAGTTCATTAAATCAAATATTGTTGCTGGTTCTATATATAGATATACAGGTAGATAAGATAAACAAAGCAAGACAGTTATAGCGAGTTATCAACTAGAAACAACAAGTATATAGCGTGCAATACCAAGCAAGTCTACAGAATATTTTGTATCAAAGGAGAGGTTATAATGTCTATCGCAACCAGTAAGTACGGTGGTCTAGCGCAGCAACTGATTAGCGACGGTGTCGTTAGCGAAGCGAACATGAAGACGGCACAGATTGAGTCGCAGCAGCAGCAAATAGGACTGGTGCCTTATCTGGTAGACAACAAACTGGCTGATGCTTATCAACTTGCCCAAATGCTGTCCCAAGCTTTCGGTGACCCTCTATTTGATCTTGATGCATTAAACGTTGATGTTATTCCAAAAGACTTGGTTGATGAAAAAATCGTTCGTAAGTTTAATGCTTTACCACTCTTTAAACGAGGACAACGTCTATTTGTCGCACTAAGTGATCCCACACGCGTTGATGCTATTGATGCGATTGCCTTTAATTCTCGACTGTCGATAGAAACCATTGTTGTCGAAGAAAATAAGCTCAAAAAGCGTATTGAAAATATTTACGCGGATACGATGCAAAGTTTTGATAGCTTTTCTGATAATGATTTAAGCGTTGGTTTTGAAGATGGTGATGAAGATAAAGAGCTGTCTCTTATACACATCTGACGCTGCCGACGATATGCAGTGTGTAGA
>CAJXUF010000243.1 GCA_913061175.1 uncultured Psychrobacter sp. | reverse complement strand
GATCTACACACTGCATATCGTCGGCAGCGTCAGATGTGTATAAGAGACAGGTCACGTCGTTGCGCTGCTGTTGTAAATTCGACATAAAAAATCCTTTGCTTAATAAGCGTTCAATTGAAATATAGGCGTCAATAAATAGCTAAATAGTCTGATGCGTTCAATCGACTCGGTCGCCTATTATTTTGGCGCTGCCCTAGTTAATTGAACGAAAATAAATGGTTAGCGCTATGATAGCATTTTTTTGGGTTTTATTTGTATATTACGAGCGTGCTAAAGACGCATCTGTATTCCTTGCGCTGCCATATACTCTTTGGCCTCCAATACCGTGTACTCACCGAAGTGAAAAATACTGGCGGCAAGTACGGCATCTACGCCGCCTTCTAGTACGCCTTCTGCTAAATGTTGCAGGTTACCGACGCCGCCTGAGGCGATAACTGGTACATTAACACGGCTCGTAATTTGCTGCATGAGTGCCAAATCATAGCCTTTTTTGGTGCCATCACCGTCCATCGAGGTGACCAGTAGTTCACCTGCGCCCAGTTCAGCCATTTTGCTCGCCCAAGCAACGGCATCGATACCCGTTGGTTTACGGCCACCATGGGTGAAAATCTCCCAACGTGGTACGACAATACCATCGACGTTGATATCAGCGACGCGTTTGGCATCGATAGCAACGACGATACACTGGTTACCAAATTTCTGCGCGGCTTCACCAACGAACTCCGGTGTAAATACGGCTGCCGAGTTAATGGCAACTTTATCCGCGCCAGCATTGAGCAAATTGCGGATATCAGCGATTTTTCGTACGCCGCCGCCAACGGTCAGCGGAACGAATACCGTTTCTGCCATGCGTTCAACAGTATGATAAGTGGTATCGCGCTCATCATTGGTCGCAGTAATATCCAAAAAAGTAATCTCATCAGCGCCCTGTTCGTTGTAGCGTTTGGCTACTTCGACAGGATCGCCTGCGTCTTTGATATCGACAAATTGCACGCCTTTGACCACGCGGCCATTGTCAACGTCCAAGCAAGGAATGATACGCTTTGCTAACATAGGGTCTTTCACCTTATAATCAATTCATAGGCGCTAGTCTAGCAAAATCACTGCTATTTCAGGCAGGTTTTCGCAAGATTATTACGCTTTTCACCATAGTTTTATCATGCGCGGTACAATTGCTGTCATTACCGAATAAATTTATCCTATTTAACTTCTTATCCAATTGCTATAAGTGAGATGTCATGTCCGTCTATACCCAGTTAACCGATGATCAGTTTGCCGCCTTTTGCCAAAGCTTTGGCGTGTCGTTTGCCCGCGCGATTCCGATCACTCAAGGTATTAAAAATTCAAACTGGTTTATTCAAACGACTGACGATGTAGATGGCACATACTCTTACGTGTTCACTTTATTTGAAGAGCGTCCGCCTGCTGATATCGAAAAAATGGCCGTTATCCTTAATCAGTTAAATGGCAAGTTACCAGTCGCTGCGCCGCTAGCCGTTATTGAATCAAATGGTTCGCAAACGGACGGCGACGATAAGCGCTATGTCATCCATTATGAAGACAAGGCGATTACGCTAGTACCGTGTCTAGCAGGTTCACATCCAGATCAAACCACGCAAGCAATGTGTCATGACATTGGCGCGGCATTAGCGATGCTGCATGAAACGCTACAAGCACTGCAGCCAAGTGAGCAATATGGCGTGCCTTTATACCCATGGGCAGACGTGCGCGACCGTGAAATGCAGTTTATGCCAGGTGACGAAGCCAAGCTAATGAGCGATATCTGGCGCTCTTATTCGGAATTGCCACTGGCAACCTTGCCAAAAGGCTTATGCCATTTAGACATGTTCGCTGACAATACCTTATGGAACTTACAAAAAGGCGAAGCGCGTTTAACGGGCCTGTTGGACTTTACCGAAGTCAGCGTCGAGCACTATGTGATGGATATTGCGATCACTATCAATGATTTTTGTACCACGTGGGGCGTTGCAGAACAAGGTGAGTCCGTCAACTTTGATCGCAGTAAAATGGCGGCGTTCTTACAAGGTTATGAATCGATACGCCCGCTAAACAGTGATGAAAAGCGTGCGCTACCTGTTATGCTGGCAAAGGCAGCAGTGATTTTCTGGTTATTACGCCTAAATGTGATTCACTACAACCGTACCGAAGGTCGTACGGGTGATAACATCATGGTCAAAAACCCTGACTTGATGAAACGTCTGGCTGCTTATCATTGGGCGCATGTTGAAAAGTCGCAAAATACCGTATTTGTACTATTAAGCAAACCAGACAATCAAATAGTCGGCGTATTTAGCAGTATCACCCAAGCCGAACAAGCGCAGGAAACATTAAGTAGTAGTGAGTTTGCAATTAAAGAATATACGCTAGATCAATTGTCTTAAGCATTGCCTATTCATTTATGCTAGTACCAATGCTAGTACTAATTTTAGCACCGAAACCTTAGAGGCGACCCCATGACCGATCAAGTTGATAACTGGCACAAACTGGCGCGCTACGATACCAATATGCAGGGTGAGCTGCACGCCAACCTACTACGTAATAACGGCATCACCGTGTCCTTGCAACCGCTCAGCGCTATCCCTGGCATGAACTCGGGTATCGTTCTTTGGGTAGAAAGTACAGATTTGGCAGAAGCTCAGCGCATTTTGGATACCATCCCAACTGATGGTGCCGCCTTACTGGATGAGATGAGTGATGCTGACTTTGATGCGCTATCTGCTGCTCAAAGTAATCCTATTCAAGGTAACTCGATAATAGACGACAATAACGGCGGTAATGATTAAATGTGTCAACTCTTAGGAATGAACTGTAATACCCCAACGGATATTGGCTTTAGCTTTGCAGGGTTTCGCAAGCGCGGCGGGATGACGGACAGTCATGAAGATGGCTTTGGTATTGCCTTTTTTGAGCGCAGCGAATGCAGCAATAATGACAAAACCAACGATGAGACGGCAAATGACTCAACGGGTCTGCGTTTGTTTCATGACAATCGTCCAAGCCATCTGTCGCCAGTCGCTGACTTAGTCAATAACTACCCAATCAAAGCTATGAATGTCATTGCGCATATCCGTAAAGCGACGCAAGGGCAGAACTGCTTGGCAAACACCCATCCATTCGTGCGTGAAGTATGGGGCGAGCAGTGGGTGTTTGCGCATAATGGACAGATGAATAGCGAATTTATCAAACGCTGTCAGCGCTTACAAGACAATGGCAATGCCTCACATTGTCAGCCAGTTGGTTCAACTGATTCTGAAATGGCATTCTGCTATTTGGTCAATCGTCTAAAAAGCAGCTTTAAATCGCGTCCTGATGACAAAACGTTGTTTAATTTTTTGACTACGCAATGTCGTTATCTCTCTGCCAATGGGCTGTCTCTTATACACATCTGACGCTGCCGACGATATGCAGTGTGTAGAT
>CAJXUF010000242.1 GCA_913061175.1 uncultured Psychrobacter sp. | reverse complement strand
CAATACCACACGCGCTGGCATAAAGGCGATTTCTTTTGACGCCTCAGCACCTGCATCCCAGTTGGCAACCGCTTCGATATGGTTTTTGCCAACCGACTGGCCACCGTCTTCGTTACGCAATAGGTTTTCTAATACCACTTTCATACAAAATGGTAGTGTCTTGATATGCTCATAAGTTTCGGTCAGCTTTGGCAGGCTGTAGTAGGCATGCTCCTTGCCAGCAACCGAAAGGGTGTCTTTTACATCAAAAATATCACTCATGATAGCTTCCTTATCGTTGTTATAAATCCTGGACATAAATTATTATAAGTTTATGTATGACTAGTGGCTCAATAAATGATTGATCTGTCTTGGATCAGCAGAGCAGTTTCGCAAAACTGTCTGATATAAGTCTGTGTTAACAAAAGAGATAATCATATCTGTAGTGATTAACAGAAACTCCCTTTTACCATAACAAACATACAAGGCTTTGTTAACGTCTGGACGTTGTCGAATCGTGGCACAATCGTAAACGTAACAACGGTTTAGCGAGCTATCTTTAAGCAATATCTTTCTATTTATTTTTTGTCTTTTTTACGTCGCCCACTGCGGAACACGTAGCTGTCTTCATAAAAGTCAGTATCTGCATTCTCTGCCCAAAAATGCGGCACTCCTAAAATCGGTAACGGCGCAAGCTGGCGCGGCTTCACGTCATCATTGGATAATAATGTGTCCATGTATTCGGCAACTTTGTCATCCAAATAGCTCATACGTTCAACTAATGATAAGGTAAAGAATTCTTGTGCAACGTGAATGACAATGCTGTGAGCGCATAGAGGTTTGCGTGGGTGTACCAACTGCTCAAGCAGGGCATGCCCAAAGATATAGACTGCTGCTTGAGCACTTGTATTCGGTTGTGCTGGGTTGTCCCATTTAGCACGTGGTTTCACCAAACTTGCCTGCCAGTCAAAATCAACTAATGCTTTACCGATACTAGCATCAGAAGTCACTAGCACTGTGCCATTCTCATCAAAGACAGTAATAGTGTCGCGCACACGTCCTCGACGCTCACTAATACCTTGTTTGGCGATTTCTAGCATATGGTAGTAATTGAGCATAGCTTTAGTCTTCGGATAGGTCAGCCAAATACTGCCATTAAACAAGTCATGCAAGTTATCACGCGTCGGGATATTGCCAGTTGTGCCGATGAAATGCTCATAGGCCTCCCCTTCAGGCAATGCATTTTGAGAGACGAACTGTAGCGTTTGAGATTTGTGGTCATGAGTAGGTTTGGTATGCGGTAACGGCTGTTGTAAGTGATCAGCCTGCTGCGTCATCGCCGTTTTTAAGACTTTGGCAACCGTGTCAGGCGTATTGATGTCAGAAGCATTTATATCGTGCTCATAAATACTTTTCACATTATCAAAACTTTCTGAATCACCTAAATTACTTAAATCATCTAAGCTATTCCTCTGCGGTTCTGAGCAACTAAGGTGTTCAATCGTGTCGCTGATATAACTCAATTGAGTAATATGCGATAACCAAGGCGCTTGCCAATCAATGGCAGCAAAGCTGTGATCAAGCTGACCTTCTACTACAGGCAGCTGCTTAGTATGAGTATCAGAGTTAAGTGTGGCGGGTAAATCACTGGCAGGCATAGAAGCTCTCTCTTACAGGCTATCTCTATTAGACGTATGGACGGTCTATGGTATCATGGTGCGCTTTTTTACTGCTAGATACGCCGCTCGAAAGGACTTTTTGAGCGCTATGGATGAATGAGTTTTATGGCAAATTTTAATACCCACTTAAATGTCGCCTTTATGGTCAGCGGCACACTGAGTTTGACGGTTTATAAAGCTGGATTGATTGATGATTCGGGATTTTTGGTGTGCGTAGCGCTTGGTACTATCGGTGGATTGCTGCCAGACTTGGACTCTGATAATTCAACACCGATTAAGCTCGGTTTTAATATCACCTCGTTTATATTTGCCTTTGGGCTGGTCATGCATTGGCGTAGTGACTTGAGCTTACTGGCATTGATAGTATTGTGGTTGGCTGGCTACGGTTTTATGCGTTACGTCGTCTTTCATATTTTTACTACTATGACGGTGCATCGCGGCGTCATCCACTCTGTGCCGTATATGGCGATACTGGGATTGGGTCTGACATGCCTAAGTTATTATGGTTTGCACTTACCACTGACGACTAGCTGGTTTTATGGTCTGTTTTTATTTGGTGGCGCGATGGTGCATTTGTCATTGGACGAGCTGTATAGCGTCAATTTGTCCAATATGAAAATGAAACGTTCATCGGGCACGGCAATGAAGTTTTATCAGCCAAAAGACAAATGGTGGTATTTGCTTCTATACACTATCCTTGCGCTACTGGTATACGCCGCCCCGCCTTTTGAAATGTTTTGGTCACGATTGAGCGACCCTTCTGCATGGGCACAGCTCAAAGTCGGCATATTGCCAGAATTAATAAAAAGCATGCTGCAATAAAATTATCAAAAGACCATTAAGCCTAAACGAATAAGCCCAAACAAAAATTAGAGTAAAACATGCAATCTTACCCAGATACTTGCCCGTGCCAAATTAATCCAACAGCAGAGATGACAGACGCTCCGCTATCCTATCAAGACTGCTGCCAGCCATATCATGATGCTTTTTATAATGATGAGATTGATAAAGCAGATGGTATAAAAGTGGAGACAGCCGAACGGCTTATGCGCACGCGCTATAGTGCCTTTGCATTGGTGAAATCAGAGTATATCATCAAGACCACAGTGCCTGCTCAGCAAGCATTACTTGATATTAATGCGATTGAAAGTTGGGCAAAAGAGACAGACTGGGCAGGATTAGAGATTGTAGAGCACACGCCAAAGCTTGGTAAAAGACATGCACAGGTTGAATTTAAGGCTTACTTTAATGCAAAAGATAATGCAGGTGATTTAACAGTAAAAGTACAAGCGCATCATGAGCTGTCCACCTTCGTAAAGGTAAAAGACAAAGCAAATAAGGATACGCGCTGGTACTTTTTAGATCCGACGGTTGCGATGACTGTCAGCCAAAAGCAACCGTGCATTTGTGGGTCTGGTGAAAAGTTTAAGCGGTGTTGTGGGGATTTTATTTAAACAACATTAATTATTTATCTCTCCCTAAACACTCGCTCCAACGGCTCGTGCAATTGCAATACCTTCATCAACGGTCAAAAACTTGCGCTGACTTGGGCTGTCTTTATAAATGACATCACCATCTTGAAAGATTAAGCATTCATTGACCGCCAACTGCTGCCACTTCTCGTTTTCAGTCAATGGCACGGTGACTAAAATAGTGACTTTATCTGTATCTGTAGTCACATCACCAAAGTTAATCGCCATATCATCATCAGCGAGTTTCGCTTCACCAAATGGCGCTTTGCGCGTGAGATAAAACAGTAAGCTACCTGCATAAGCCAGTTGCCACCTGCCATTCGATATCTGTCTCTTATACACATCTGACGCTGCCGACGATATGCAG
>CAJXUF010000241.1 GCA_913061175.1 uncultured Psychrobacter sp. | reverse complement strand
CGACATTGAGAAAGAACGTGGTATTACCATTTTGGCTAAAAACACAGCTATCCGCTGGACAGATAAAACTTCAGAAACTGAATACCGTATCAACATTGTAGATACCCCGGGTCACGCCGATTTCGGTGGTGAAGTTGAGCGTGTAATGTCTATGGTTGACTGCGTACTTTTGGTTGTTGACGCTGTTGATGGCCCAATGCCTCAGACTCGTTTTGTGACGCAAAAAGCATTCGAACAAGGTCTAAAGCCGATCGTTGTTATTAACAAAATCGATCGTCCTGGCTCACGTCCTGATTGGGTAATGGATCAAATCTTTGATTTGTTTGACAACCTAGGTGCAAACGATGAGCAGCTTGATTTCCCAGTTGTTTATGCTTCAGCATTGAACGGTATTGCAGGTCTAGAAGCAGATGATTTAGCTGATGATATGACCCCATTGTTCAAAACTATCGTTGACGTTGTTCAGCCTCCACAGGTTGATGCTGACGCTCCGTTCCGTATGCAAATCTCAAGCCTTGATTACAATAGCTTTGTTGGTGTAATCGGTATTGGCCGTATTCAACGTGGTAAAGTTAAACTTAACACGCCAGTGACTGTTATTGATAAGCATGGCAAGACACGTAACGGCCGTATTCTAAAAATCATGGGTTACCATGGTCTTGATCGTATTGACGTTGAAGATGCACAAGCCGGTGATATCGTTTGTATCACAGGTATCGATGCGCTAAACATCTCTGATACTATTTGTGATCCTAACAACGTTGAAGCACTACCAGCACTAACGGTAGATCAACCTACAGTATCTATGAACTTCCAAGTAAATAATTCACCATTTGCTGGTCGTGAAGGTAAGTTTGTGACTTCACGTAACATTCGTGAGCGTCTTGAGCGTGAATTGATTCATAACGTAGCATTGCGTGTAGAAGACACTGAGTCTCCTGATAAATTTAAAGTATCAGGCCGTGGTGAGCTTCATTTATCAGTACTTATCGAAAACATGCGCCGTGAAGGTTTTGAGCTAGGTGTTTCTGGTCCAGAAGTTATCGTTAAAGAAGTTGATGGTAAGCTACAAGAGCCGTATGAAAACGTTGTCTTCGATATCGAAGAAGAGCATCAAGGTTCTATCATGGAGCAAGTTGGTCTACGCAAAGGCGAGATGACTAACATGGAGTTGGACGGTAAAGGCCGTATGCGTATCGAGGCAACCATACCAGCACGTGGCTTGATCGGTTTCCGTTCTGAGTTCCTAACCCTGACTTCAGGTAGTGGTATCATGACCTCGAGCTTCTCACATTACGGTCCACAGAAGATCGGTGATGTTGGTGGTCGTTCTAACGGCGTATTGGTTTCTATGGCAAATGGTACTTGCCTAGGTTTTGCTCTATTTAACCTACAGAAACGTGGTAAGTTGTTTGCTGAGCCACAGCTTGAAGTTTATGAAGGTATGATTGTTGGTCTTAACTCTCGTAACGATGATATGACTGTTAACCCAACGACTGCTAAACAGCTAACCAACGTACGTGCTAGTGGTACTGACGAAGCATTAACGTTGACACCAGCAGTGAAGTTCACTCTTGAGCAAGCGCTTGAATTTATTCAAGACGATGAGCTAGTCGAAGTAACGCCAAAAGCGGTACGTATTCGTAAGCGCTACTTGACTGAAAGTGAGCGTAAGCGTCACGGCCGTGGTAAAAAAGGTGCTTAATATCAATAAGTGAGTTACTGAGTGATTCATAGTATTGATGTTTGAAGCGAACACTTAGTGTCAGTAGTTTTACTAGCGCTAAGTGATTCAAAAATGAGCAGTATAAGGTGAGCTATTAGTGGTTCACTTTATACTGCTTTTTTTTGTGTTGTAATCTTGGGAAAATACAGACAGAATGAATAGTGGCATTAATGTATTCAATTATTAACATGAAAGCTAGATGTGACACTTATTATATAAATATCTATTTGCTTATAGATAAATTTTGAGGAAAAAACAATGAGTATGGTTTCAGAGTTCAAAGAGTTCGCTGTCAAAGGTAATGTGATGGATTTGGCAGTCGGTGTTATCATCGGCGGGGCTTTTGCTACCATTACAAAATCTCTGGTAGATGATATTATTATGCCGATTGTCGCTTTTATCTTTGGCGGCGAGATTAATTTTGAGAACATGTTCTTAGTTTTAGGCGATGCACCTGATGGTATTGCTCTGACTTATGATGCGCTCAAAGAGGCAGGTGTACCTGTATTGGCTTACGGTAGTTTTATTACCGTACTTATTAACTTCCTAATCTTAGCTTTCATCATCTTTATGATGGTTAGAGGTGTCAATAAAATGCGCCGTGCTGAAGAGGTAGAGGAAGTTATAGAAGAAGCAGTAGAAGAGCCATCAGAGGAAGTGAAGTTGCTGCGTGAAATCAGTGCCAAATTAAGTAATACTAGTATTACGAAATAAATTATCAATTCGTTGACAACAAAAAAGGCTAACTTCTCGTTAGCCTTTTTGCTATGAAATAGTCACAGTCATTCTTGTGAACTATTTGATGTGCCTACTAAAAGCAAATTGTTACGGAGTGACCACTACATAGTCATTGGTATTAATTAGAATTTCTGATGGTTGATCGACAACGATACGTACCACGTTATTATCAACAACTTGAGACTTATAATAGTTGTCTTCTGCAACTGTGCAGCCTAAACAACGTCCCATAGCATCCCAAGGTTCAACAAATAGCTTCTGCTGTGCTTGATCTGCATTACCACCAATAAGTGAAAAAGGTAAGCTAACGATATAAGCTGCCGTACCAGCAACAGCATTCACGAGTTGCAGTGGCTTACCAACAATCGTATCGACTACCATCGTCTCGTATGAAGGACCGAAATCAGTTTCATCAATTTCTATAGCTGCAAAAGTAGGCTGAATGGTCGCAACTACCAATCCTAAAGTTGCCAATACAGTAAAAAATCTCTGCTTAACTGTGCGTTGGGTTTTTGCTTTAACAGTCATAACGATATCCTGAAACTCATAGTAGTATGATTAATGGCTGCTGCTATCTTCACACAGGAATCTTGCGGCAACAATAGTTAGTCTAAATATTACAGAAAAATAAATGATACGCACTATTTATGTAAGCGCTAGCACTATTAAAGCAAGATGTGCGCTAATAAGCAACAAAAATGAGAATAATCTAGTTATAGCTTTGACAATATTTGATACTTTTAGAATAAATACTCTGTTCAAATATTGTCTTCATTTAATATAAACGTAGCACAAGTAAGCGGGTATCAGTTATTAGCTATTTTAACGGCTGACAATTTGGACAATAAACACTAGCTCTACCAGTAAGCTTGATGTTCTCTAGCGTCGTACTACAATGCAGACAGCTCTCTCCTTGTCTACCATACACATTTAAGGTTTGCTGAAAGTAACCAGTTTGACCACTTGCTACTGTGAAATCCCGTAGTGTCGAACCTGTCTCTTATACACATCTCCGAGCCCACGAGACGGACTCCTATCT
>CAJXUF010000240.1 GCA_913061175.1 uncultured Psychrobacter sp. | reverse complement strand
CGAGATAGGAGTCCGTCTCGTGGGCTCGGAGATGTGTATAAGAGACAGGCTCTTCTGTCATAACAATTGGCGTCGCTAAAGCAATATTGTCCGCAGCATCATTACTAGAGACGTCTTGATTTACCGTACTGTCCTTTTGTGGAGCAACATTTTCTGTTTCATCAATAATGGGCACAGATTGCACCGGTAGACTGGGTAAGGTAATATCATCGTCATCTAAGTCGTCAAGACCAGCATCAAGGTTAATGACTACGCGGTTGCTGTTGTTTGAGTTGTTCATAAGTTTGCCCTAAAAGTTATCACGATTAATTATTTGTTTATTGTTAATGGATTTATAGGTTGTCATCTGGCTACGAGCGACATGACATCTGATTTTGACCTATTTTAGCATAATTCAAGTCATGCTCAGCCTTTACCCTATTAGACTACCGTCAAAATTTATCTGTTTAAAAAATCACTCGATGATTTGAGAAAGTTTTGCTTAAGGTTTAGACACAAAATTCTGACCTGTTACTTGTCAGACTTCGCCTACTCTACCAAGACTTATTCGATAAATACTTATTAGGAATCCGTTATGTCATTACTCTCTAAGCACTACAAAAAAATCAGCAGCATCAGTGTGGCTGTTTTATTAACGACGACAATATTAGTGACAGGTTGCACCACGACGCAAGAGTTTAGACCAACTGCTAGTGTTATGGTTGGTGCTCAGACCTCTTTGTAATGCCATTTATTACTATGATTAGCATTTAATTCTTCTATTATTATTTTATATAAGTAGACCATACCATGCCATTGTCTTTACCTCTAGCAGCTGCGCCATTACGCATTGCTTGTGCCTTAGCAGTAACAGCCTCACTTGCTGCGTGTCAAACCAATACGATGCCTACTAATTCTGCAACCGCGACAAGATCAATCGCAACTGATAGCTTGGCTCAAAACATATCAGATGAAAATAAAACGAGCAAAGACACACAGCCATCTGAGTTGACAATGGACATGTCAGGTCGACATGAATATCAGCTAGAAAATGGACTAAAAGTCGTCATAAAAGAAGACCACCGTGCCCCAGTTGCTATGACACAAATCTGGTACCGAGTGGGCTCGGCAGATGAGCCTCTTGATAAAGGTGGTATCTCTCACTTGCTCGAGCACATGATGTTTAAGGGCACGACCAATGTCTCTAGTGATGACTATGAGCGGCTAATTGCTAAGTTTGGCGGCGTCAACAATGCCTTTACCAGCTATGACTATACCGGATACTACGAGCTGTTCCCTGCCAATCATATGCCGTTAGCGCTAGAGCTTGAAGCAGATCGCATGAAAAACCTTATATTCGATGAAAAAGAATTTGCCAAAGAGCATCAAGTGGTCATGGAGGAGCGCCGCCAACGTACTGATGACAATCCGCTTGCCAAAGCGTATGAATCATTTCGTCTGCTAGCCTTACCTGATAGCCCAAAGGGTGAGTCTGTTATTGGGCCTATGAACGAGCTAGAATCGATTAAACTTTCAGATTTAAAAGACTGGTATAAGACATGGTATGCACCAAATAATGCAACGTTAGTCATCGTCGGCGACGTGCAACCACAAGAAGTACTTACTCAGGTCAAACGTTACTTTGGTGGTTTAGAAAAAAGCAACCTACCCAAACGTACCTCTGTAACTCAAAAAGGCTTCCGTGGTTATCAAAAGGTAGACTCTGAGCAAGCCGTACAAGTGCCCGTTCTACTGATGGGTTACAACGTGCCAAGCCTTGCAACGGCAGGCACCAACAATGAAAAACAAGCTTATGCCTTGTCACTTGCGCAAGATGTGCTCGATGGCGGCTTATCTGCACGCTTAGAGAGTCGACTGATACGTGAGCAAGGTATATTGACGACGGTTGGTACTTCTTACGACTTGCTAGATCGCGGTGATGGGCTGTTTTTGATTCAAGCAACACCTCGTGAAGGCGTCAGCTTAGAGCAAGCACAACAAGCAATAACCTCAGAAATAGAAAAGCTGAAAACCGATCCTATTGCCGATGATGAGATCAGTCGCGCCAAGACCAATACAGTTACTGGTTTGATTTATGCGCAAGATAGCATGGAAGGACAAGCGCGTATGATTGGCTCGTTACAATCTATCGGTCTAGATGACAGGCTACTTGCTAAGTTACCAACTAAGCTCGATGGTATCAGTGTGGCTGATATTCAGGCGGCCAGTAAAAAATATTTGGTCAAGGACAACTTAACGGTGATGCATGTCGTGCCACCTAAAGACAATAAAACCTCAGCGAAGTAGTCGCTGTCTATTATCAAACGTCTCATAAAAATGGCCATAACACCGTATTCTTAATAAGAAGAAACTCATGATTCAGAATAAATACGACTATCAAGCAAAACAAGAATCTTTTAAGGCTGCTTCACTTTCTGTAAGAAGCACTATCACAACTAAAAAGCGATCTTACCTCAGTGCTAGCGTAATTTTTGCTTTTAGTATCTTGGCTACTACCGCGCAGGCAGATGCAACAGCTGCTGAAGATTACCGCTCACCTGCTGCAGTCGATGCAAGTGCACCAATTGCTGCTCTATCTAAACTGACTAGCTTAGACGATGACAAACCTTTAAAAGTCACCGTACCAACCATTCAACAGTTTGAGACCAAGTCTGGCATACCTGTTATGTTTGTACAAACGACCACCTTGCCAATCGTCGATGTGGATTTGCGTTTTAATGCGGGTAGCGCGCGCGATGGTAGTATCAAAAAGGATGGTTTTGGTATAGCTAATATGACAGCGACGATGCTCGAACAAGGCTCCAAAAGTCTAGATGAAAACGCATTTACACGTGCAGTGGAAACGTTGGGCATCAATCTAAGCAGTAGCGCCTATAAGGATATGTTTATCGTTTCACTGCGTAGCCTATCTGATGATAAGCATCTTCTACCAGCCATTGATTTAATGACACAGATGGTAAGTGAGCCTACGTTTGACGAGCAAGTTCTAGCTCGCAATAAAGCAAGACTGTTGGTCGGCCTGCAGCAACAAAAACAAGATCCCAATAGTCTAGCAAGTGTCGCTTTCAACGAGGCTCTATATGGTACTCACCCTTACGCGCATCCATCAGTCGGCACGCTAGAAAGCGTTCCTACGATTGAGAAACAACAACTGATAGACTTTAAAAACAAATATCTGGTAGCAGCAAACGCATCTGTTGCTATGACAGGTAACCTCACATTAGAACAAGCCAAAAAACTGGCAGAAGACATCACTGCTAAATTGCCTACTGGACAAGCTGCCACTGATTTACCTGATCCAAAACCGCTTACTCAAGCGCAGCACGTTCATATTCCATTTCCAAGCACTCAAACCACTGTACTCATGGGACAGCTGGGTAGTAAACGAGCTACCGACCCAATAGCACAGCAGCAGCAGACCAACTTTGCTGTTGGAAACGAAGTCATGGCAGGCAGTGACTTTAATGCGCGGCTAATGACGGAGGTGAGACAAAACCTTGGCTATAC
>CAJXUF010000239.1 GCA_913061175.1 uncultured Psychrobacter sp. | reverse complement strand
TAGGAGTCCGTCTCGTGGGCTCGGAGATGTGTATAAGAGACAGCTCCGGTGGCTCTTCTAGCGTTTTAAGTAACGCGTTAAAGCTGTGCGTAGACAGCATATGTACTTCATCAATCAGATAGACCTTGTAACGCCCTTGGCTTGGCGCATAAGGCACGTTGTCTAACAGCTCACGCGTGTCTTCGACCTTGGTACGAGAAGCAGCGTCAATCTCAATAAGATCAATGAAACGCCCCTGATCAATAGCAACACAGTTATCACATACACCGCAAGGAGTGCTGGTAATACCTGTATCACAGTTCAAGCATTTAGATAAAATACGCGCAATCGTCGTCTTGCCCACACCGCGTGTACCTGTAAACAGATAAGCATGGTGCAAACGATTATAATCAATCGCATTAATCAGCGCTTGAGACACATGCGTCTGCCCAATCAACTCGTGAAAGTTTTTTGGTCGGTATTTGCGAGCTAAAACTTGATATTGCTGCGTCATAATAAATGCCAATGTAAATAATACAAATATAAAGGAAGCGTCAAACTAATGAATCATACTATGTTTAGGTTATAACTGAGCTTGAAGTTGGGCCAGTCGATCATATAAGCGCTGAGTACTTTCATCAATCACTGAGCCTGCTTGATGAAAAATATCCAGATAAACCTCAGTGTTTACACTGTCTTCGCACGGCCTAAACTCTACGCCTAGTAAAAATAAATCGTCCATCACTGGCTCTTGTAACTGGACGTTGATGTCTGACAATAAATCTTTATAAGAGAGCCTAACATTTTCTGCGCTTAGCGAACTGCTATCGTCCTGCGCATAAAACACCATGAGATAATGGCGTCCAAATACATGATAAGAATGCTCATGGCGGACATACCCATTCCAGCGCGAGTCTTGATCCATGGTTCTATAAGCTAGGATTTTTTCTACTAGACACGCATAGGTATACATTGACTCATCTACCAAAATATCAACCTGCTCATTTGGTAAAGGTGTACCCGCTTCATAATAACGTTCAATCACACTGTTGAATAGCTTGAACCACATACCAGTATTTTTTTGCATCTCAGCCATTAGAGCATCGGCAAACACAGTCTGATTCGGCTCTACTGCTTTAAGTAAGCGTAATTCAACTTGCTCAATTAACTCGTTATCAATTAGCTGTTCTTGCACCCTAATCGCTCTTTGATGAAAGTCCGGTGATTGTAGAAACTGTTTAAGTAATGTCGATTCGTTTTGAAATGATGCAAAGCTAGATAGTTGACGACGATGGAAGTCTAAAAAGGTTGTTAAATCACTTGGCGTCACCAACTGATTAAGGATATCAACGAAGTTTTGATGACTAAAGACTTGTAGGATACTTTGCTCATCATCTAAGTCTAAAACACAGTCTTCTGCAAAAAACCGACTGCCATACTCGTAGCCAACTGCATAAGATGAATGGCCCGATTGATCGTCTTGATGATTGATAGACAATGACGTTAAGCCAATAAAATAAACTGCTTTATCAGCTGTCGCGGCACTTCTATCTACAATTAGGCTATCGTTTTTTTGATAAATCTGAGCGTGGCGTTTGATGAGTCGGTTAACAACTTCTTTTCTCCACTCGCGAACTTTAGCATTATCTACTTCTTGCTTATTTGCCTGCATCACGACGGTATTGACGAGCAAATAAATAGTAGCGCCGGAAAACTCAAAAACAAAATCGTAACCTTGAAAATGATCAGAGTCAGTGATTTTGTCATCAGGCAACTCATACAATGATAAAAAACATTGCTGAATCATTTTTTGCCATGGCGCATGTGATGCTTGCTGAATATCCATAATACCTCTATAAACGATATTTCACAAAAAAGCTTATACCCAATCTGTGAAAATGAGCAAAAGCTTTTTATGCTAAGTTAAGTATCAGTTTGGATTTACAGCAAGCAAACCCACATTAGCTGTCTTGTTTGCGGCGCATATGCGGGAACAAGATCACATCACGGATACTAGCAGAGTCTGTAAATAGCATTACTAGACGATCGATACCAATACCTTCACCAGCTGTTGGTGGCAAACCGTAAGACAATGCTTCGATATACTCTTCATCGAAATGCATGGCTTCATCATCACCCGCGTCTTTTTCAGCAACCTGACCACGGAAACGCTCGGCTTGGTCTGCTGGGTCATTAAGCTCACTGAAGCCATTGGCCAACTCGCGACCACCAACGAACAGCTCAAAACGATCAGTAATCTCAGGATTGTCATCACTACGGCGCGCTAGAGGAGAGGTCTCAGCTGGGTACTCAGTAATGAACGTTGGCTGACGTAATTGATGCTCAGCCGTTTCTTCAAAGATAATTGTCTGTAGTTTACCCACACCGAACACATCTTTGACTTGCTGCTTAAGTGTCGTAGATGCATATTCTGCTAGGTATTCACGATCATTAATACGCGCCATGTCAAAGTTTTCAGCATATTTTGCAATCGCATCAGACATTGATAGACGAGCAAATGGTGCTTTTAGGCTAATGGCTTCTTCTTGATAAGTCAGCTCTGTTGTGCCCAACACATCTATTGCTAACTGATTAAACAGACGCTCAGTCAAATCCATTAAATCATGATAATCAGCGTATGCTTGATAGAACTCAATCATGGTGAATTCAGGGTTATGACGGGTTGAAATCCCTTCATTACGGAAACTACGGTTAATCTCAAATACGCGCTCAAAACCACCAACAACCAGACGCTTAAGATAAAGCTCAGGCGCGATACGTAGGTATAAAGGCATATCTAATGCATTATGATGTGTCTCAAACGGACGGGCTACTGCGCCGCCTGGTATCGGATGCATCATCGGCGTTTCAACTTCCATAAAACGCTCATTTAGCATAAATTGACGGATACCACTAACGATCTGACTACGAACCATAAAGGTATTGCGAGTCGTCTCATTGGTCATCAAATCAAGATGACGATTGCGATAGCGCGCTTCTACATCAGCCAAACCATGGAATTTATTTGGCATTGGACGTAGTGATTTGGTCAGTAGCGTAATTTCTTCAATATGCACATACAAATCGCCTTTACCTGAGCGACCGATATAGCCTGATACACCAACGATGTCACCCAAATCTAGTGATTTGATGCTTGCACGCGTTTCCTCATCAAGCTCTTTACGTGCTACATATAGCTGAATACGGCCTGTCATGTCTTGAATCACGATGAACGAACCACGGTTAAGCATGACTCGACCCGCCACGTTGACCTGTGTTTTTTCACCATTCGCTGCTTTTTCTTCAATTTCCTGCTTTGAGACACCATCAAAAGCTGTCTGTAAGTCTTGCGCATAATCAGTGCGTTTGAACGTATTAGGATACGGCTGTTTACCTGAAGCACTGATATCGTCTAGCTTGGCTTGCAGTTGTGCGATTAGCTCGTTAGCATCTTCTACGACTGGGGTTTGATCTTGGTTCTGATTATTGTGCTTTGACATAACACTCTCAATATTTTTAGGTAATTAAATGCTGTCTCTTAT
>CAJXUF010000238.1 GCA_913061175.1 uncultured Psychrobacter sp. | reverse complement strand
ATGATTCAAGGCTTTGCCGTTGCGATTAAAATGGGCGCGACCAAGGCTGACTTTGATAATACGGTTGCCATCCATCCAACTGGCTCAGAAGAGTTTGTGACGATGCGCTAAGCTCACTGTTTAACGTTTCTCTTAGTCTTAGCTATTATAAAAAAGGATGCCATTTGAGCGTCCTTTTTTATTGTCAGTCATAACGCAAACATATAGCTTCGTAGGTCTAAAGCTGGCTCATTACTTTTATATCGCCCTGATGACTACTGTATTTTCTATAAATTATTTGTATTGGAAAATTTAAAGTAAGGCATACTGACAGCGCAATCCTGTTGCTGTTATGATGCGATTAATACTGACCGTTGAGAGATGACTGTGTGGCAGGTGTACTTATTTATACTACCGATTGGGCTTGGTATCATGATATTAGCAGCAAGCCTATTGTTTTTGTTCGCTTATCTCATGTCGGATGATAATGCCACGCGCTTGCCAGCATTTAACTGGTTCAAGCGCTTAATTATTGTGGCATTTATGCTGCTGAGTATTGGACTATTCATGACCTTTGGTCACTTTTTGGGTTGAGCGAGATAGAATATTTTTTAGTATTTTTTACTAGGCCAACTTGATTAGCTAACGAATTTTTCTAGTTCTAATAGCTCTAAATCATCACGCTTTGGCTCGCCATTATTGCCATCGTTTGGAAACGGCATTTTATTACCATTGAACTGATAACCGCGGCGCTGATAGTAAGCCAAAAGCTCAGGACGATGACTTAAGATAGACATAGTCAGACGGCTAGGCTGATTCAGTGACTGTAAATGACGATCTGCAAAGGTCTCAGCCGCTTGTAGTATTACATTACCAACACCCTTCCCTTGTAACACAGGATGTACCGCAAACATGCCGATATAGGCTTTCTTATTTGAGGCAGCATCAGTTTTGATATCGACAGCGATACAGCCAAGTATTTCACCCGTTTCTTCTCCATCACGGTCGCCTGTGGTGGTTTTCGGATAGACAAAATAATAGTGCTTAGGATCATTGATTACAGCAGCAAGCTCCGCTGATGTAGTCCTGATACCACCGATCAAATCGGCCTCATTGGTCCAACCTGCTGTCTCGCGATAGCAGCAGTTCAATAACTGCTCAAGTGCGCCAATATCCTCTAATGTCGCTTCACGCAAAAATACCGACTCTTTATCAAAATGGTCTGTTTTCATATTGCTGTTATTTATATTATTTTCGCTCATATTATAATTTTTCCTTTTCCGTCTATGTACAGTTGCATTCAAATAATTTCGATACAAGAAAACCGAATGCAAGTTATACATTAGTATACTTAATGAGGGTGACGATGTAGCGGATTTATGTGGATTTAGCCATATAAAAAGCTGACTTAGATCACTAAGTCAGCTTAAATACTAATACTTATTGCTTGATAGTACTAGGGCGATAATGCATGCGCTTGCTCAATAATATCGAGCCCTGCATTAAGCTGTGCGCGCGTCGGTGCATGACCACGGCATAATAGCTCAGAGAAAGCGACCAACTCTTTATCACGTCCAAGCGTACTTGCTGCACTAGCCCGTGTATCCTCACCTTCATCATCGAAGTAGTATTCGATATAATCATGCGTATCTGGCGTACCAAATAGAATATTATGATCTGGTGTCTCGGCATGACCGCTATAGCGTAGGCTCTTGCCATATTGCATGGTCCAAAAGAACGGTATACGCGCCTCTAATGAGTCAACACTGTTGTCATTTAATATCGCAGCTGCTGTGACCATGCCATGCTGTAGAGCCACGCGCCAATGCTCGATACGCATGCGACCCATCTGGTTGCTAGCTTTAGCGATATCACCTAGCGCGTAGACGCCATCGCGCAGCTGTAGATGCGCATCGACTTGTACACCATCTGGATCGTTAACTTCGCTCAATATCTCTGTACGTGGAGACACGCCAGTACCCAATATCACGATATCGGCATCAATATGCTCACCGTTCGCCAGCGTGACACCGCCTACATTTGAGAAAGCCTGATTATTGTTATCTCCGTCCTTGTCCATTTGACGGTCAACCTTAGTAATTTCATTGACGGTTGCGTCAAACACAAAATTGATGCCCTTCTCTTCATGTAACTTAATTAAGGCGTTACTCACCGTTTCAGAGACAATATTGCCCATCACGCGGCTACCTTGACCAATCACTGTAATAGAAGCTGTCGTGCCTGCTTGTGCTAACGCCGAAGCGGTCTCCATACCGATAAAACCTGTACCGATGATCACCACGCGCTGGTCATGACTAGCCGCTTTAATTAGCTTGGCATCATTCATGCTACGTAGCGTATATACACCATCTATCTGAGCACCTGTAATAGGTGGTAAGTTTGGTTTAGCACCAGTGGCGACAACCAAGAAGTCTGCAGTTTGTCGCTCGCTGTTGCCATCATTATCCTCTATGACGACGGTCGCTTCATTGGGTAGCACTTCGCTAACCGTTTGATTGAGGCGTAACACAATATTGTTGTTATCTGCCCAATTGGCACCGCCCAATAGCAGCTTCTCCTCGTCCATCTTGCCTGCCAAAAACGCTTTGGATAATAAAGGTCGGTTGTAAGGAGCTTTGTCCTCTTTACTAATCAACGTAATCTTGCCGCCATAGCCACCCTGACGCAACTGGTCGGCCGTCATAAATCCTGCACCGCCACCACCAACGATAATAGTATGGGTGTCAGTTAATTTATCATTTTCGACCTGCCCCGTTACCTGAGCTGAGGTATCGACTGTCAAATTATCACCATCATGAGTCAGCTCATACTGGGTCAAACCTTTTGTCGCTATCGGCTCTAATAGGGTGCCATCGCGACTATCAAAAGTTGCATGATGCCAAGGACAGACTACCCGATTACCACATCGTAATCCATTACCCAAATCTGCACCCGCATGTGGGCATTTACCATCGAATGCACGGAACTCATCATCATCGCGAGTGATTAAAATGATACTATCGTCTTCTTGCTTATATGATTTCATGCCACCGCTTGGTATATCCGCTTTACTGATGGTGACTGTGTTGATCGTTGCGTCGGTCATAATGCTTCCTTAACAGTTATAATGATGTCTGATGACAGCAGGTTGAAAATGACCGTAACCAACCAGACAAATTCAACTTATCCTATTATTTTTAATATGCGATGCATTGATAGTAGCAAGAGCGCCGTGCACACGATGTTTTTTTGTATGTTTGCTGCGTTGCAAAACGTAATTATGCGACTTTATTTTCCGCACTCCGTTTACTTCTAATCATTATTAATAAACAAAATAAAAGACGACCTTATGACTTCTCAAGATAACCAAAACGAAATAACTACTACTGCTCAAGATAGTTTAGATAGCCAAGCTGCTATTATTGATCCAACAGCTATTGATCAAAACGCTAATGAACAAACAGCCAGTGAGCAAATTGACCTAGCTCATATTGATATTGCCACTATTACAGATCTGTCTCTTATACACATCTCCGAGCCCACGAGACGGACTCCTATCTC
>CAJXUF010000237.1 GCA_913061175.1 uncultured Psychrobacter sp. | reverse complement strand
TACGAGATAGGAGTCCGTCTCGTGGGCTCGGAGATGTGTATAAGAGACAGTGATAGAACCATGTGCTTGCGACAGACCAAAAGTCGCTGCACTACACGCAACGTTCATATCATAAGCAAAGCCGCCAATCATACCAATTTCGTTTTGGATTTCGATAGCCACCGCAGGATAAGTACGCTGGAAGTTTGAGCAAGCAAGGATAATACCATCTAAGTCGTTGGCCTCAAGTCCAGCATCAGCCAAAGCGTCTCTAAGTGCTGCTGCACCCATTTCAGCCATGACTGACAACTCTTCGCCCAAGTTCCGGTAAGGAATAACTGGCGCCATGATTTCAGTATTTAAGATACCTTCTTTTTCCATCACATAACGTGATTTGATACCAGATACTTTTTCGATGAAGGCAGCTGAAGAAGGCTCTAGTGCCGTCACTGTCTCTGCAGCTATTTCTTCAGCATGTTCGGTATTATAGTTTTCAACATACTGGTTAAATGACTCAACTAGCTCTTCGTTACTAATGCTGTAAGGTGGGATATAAAGACCAGTGCCTGTGATACAAGTCGTCATGATAAGCTTCCTTGTCTACTACTGTGGTGCTTGGAATAAGCATAAAAGTGGAAAAATAATAGCCATTCAAATTCAGTGAATAACTGTAAACTTAAAATCAATGTGTTTATTATGCCTGAATATTATAATTTTTCTAATACTTTGTTACAAATAATCTGTTTCTTGCCATAAATTAGCAAAGACTGCCGTCCTTTTTCGGTAGCTACGTTATAATTGGCATCATTTATTTTGTACTATTCGTCGAACTATCTTAATTATTCAAAACATTGATACACGCTCATACTTAGGAATGCTAATGGCAGAACTTCTCAACTGGTTATTTGGTCAATACGCTGACTACTCTACGATATTTATCATTCTTGAACTGATTGCCGTTGTCTTCGGCGTAGCAAGTGTCTTACTCGCCAGCAAAACCAATATTTTAGTCTTCCCTATTGGTCTGGTCAGCACTGCTATATTTGTGTACCTACTGTGGAAGTGGCAGCTGTTTGGCGATATGTTCATTAATGCTTACTATACCGTGATGAGCTTGTATGGCTGGATTAACTGGTCAAAGAACAAGAAAAACCAGTCTGTTGAGCATAAGCAGTCAGATACCAATAATGTCCGCATTGAGCATTTGCATGCAGGTGACATCCCTATACTTTCTGCTTTGGCAGCAGGAACGATAGCTTTTGTAGGATTGGTTTATTATTTCCGCCCAGTGATTAATAATGGCTTTAGTTTCGATGGTGCGGTACTTGGACTCCATTTATTTACTTGGGTCGACTATACTGACATGCTCACTACGGCTTTATTTCTGATGGCAATGTGGCTCATGGCACGACGTAAAATCGAGCATTGGATACTCTGGATCATCGCTGATGCGATATCGGTACCGCTATACTTCTATAAAGGTTTTACTTTTACCGCGCTACAATATGTAGTCTTCACTCTTATCGCAATCTGGGCATACTATGAATGGCAACGACGCTACCGTGTACAACCTCGAGCAGCATACGCCTAAATCTGTCATCAACGTCGCGGTTTTAGGGGCAGAAAGTACGGGTAAGACGACCTTATGTCGTGATTTGGCCGCGCATTTTGATACTCCTTGGGTGTCAGAATATATGCGTACCTACTTACAGAAAAAATGGGATGATGAGCAGCTGACTTGTACGTGGGAAGATCTGCTCCCTATCGCACAGGGACAGATTACATTAGAGAATACCTTAGCCAAACAGGTCGCTCAGACGTCTAATGCCAGTCATTATTTGTTTTGCGATACCAGTTTGTTTGAGCTGATAGTTTACTCTTATTGGTATTATGACGATTGCCCTACGGCCCTTGAGCAAGCTGCGTTGGCACATCATTACGATTTGATATTATTGACTGATGTTGATACGCCATGGGTGGCCGATGACCTGCGAGACAGTCCACACCAACGCGATGAGATAAGTGGTTATTTCGCCAGTCAACTAATCAAGCATCAAAAACCATTTCAGCGTATTAGTGGCGATAGAAAAGAACGCGTCCGGCAAGTAGTAGCGAAGCTCGCTGATATAGATAAAATATCGCCTGACTGAAGCTAAATAGCTATACCCAAAAACTTATTAATATTTGTGTCTTTAAGACTTTCTTGTCTTTAAAAATTTTTTGTATTTGAAACCTAAGAGATACCCATGCTAAAGAAGTTTGAGCTTTATTTAGAAAAAACTATATTTAATAGCCGCTGGATACTGGCACCCTTTTATCTAGGGCTTGTGTTAGGCATTATTTTATTATTTATTAAGTTTGTTCAAAAGCTATGGCACATGTTCGCTGACATTCTGACGGCCTCTGAAGCCAGTGTGATTGTAGATATATTGGTATTGGTTGATATCTCTCTAGTTGCCAGTTTATTGCTTATTATTATATTCAGTGGCTATGAAATTTTTGTCTCAAAAATCGATACTGGCACTCATGATGATCGTCCTAGCTGGATGGGCAAAGTGGACTTTTCTGGTCTAAAGCTCAAAGTCATCGGAGCGATTGTCGCTATCTCGGCGATTGATCTATTAAAGTCCTTTATGGATATATCTAGCGGAATGAGTGAACTTGATGCCGACAAGCTCATGTGGAAGGTTATTATTCATATGACCTTTGTATTGTCTGGCTTGTTATTCGCTATCATGGATAAAGTCGTTGGCGACACGAAAAAGCATTAAACACATTAATAATCGAAAAATAATTATCAGAGAATATCGACTTTCACCCTTTCACAGTTATTCCATATTTCCTGCACATCTTCTCTTCATGCCCTCTCTATGATGTCTTTTAAAGCCACAGTCTGCTATCTCGGCAGCTGTGGATTAAAGACACTTAGGAGGCGACCACATGCAAAAAACATTATTGACTAAGTTATCCATTATTATAGGACTGTGTATCGTTTTTTCGATTGGTCTCAGTATGATTAGCGACATCATATACGAGAGGCAGTACTACGCAGAGTCAGTGATAAAAGAAATCACCCAACAGCATGTCAATCCACAAGAAGTCATCAACCCATTTATCGCCATCCCTACGACAGTCACACCGGCATGTCAGTCAGATGCTACAGGTACACTAAATATAAAGAGCAAATGCGAACCGTCATACTCAAAAATCGAGACGGTATTTGCCACTCAGACGCAAGCTGCACAAAACCTAAAAGTAAACACAGACACCTATAGACGCGGTATCTATAGCGCTACTAGCTATGATGGTCAACTTACATTCGATCAGAGTTATAAGTTTGCTGAGACTTTAGAAAATTTAGATCAGGTTAGCACTACAATTGACAATGATGCAGACTCAGTCGGTATATCTCCTAATGCAGACAAAACACAACTAGCCAAAACCATTACCCACTGGAACAAGGCAAAACTGATCATTCCCGTGTCTGACTTACGCGGTGTCGCTACCCTTCCTCTGTCTCTTATACACATCTCCGAGCCCACGAGACGGACTCCTATCTCGTAT
>CAJXUF010000236.1 GCA_913061175.1 uncultured Psychrobacter sp. | reverse complement strand
GGCGTATGCTTGCCTGCCGCTCGGTAATTACGCACCAGCTCAAAACCACTAACGTCAGGTAGCATCACATCCATCAATATCACGCTAAATTCTTCCGTCATCAATGCATGATAGCCATCTAATCCTGTTAGCTGATGATCCACGATAAACCCAGCCTCGGTTAAGCCCTTTTTTATATACTCGCCAAGCTTCAATTCATCTTCTACCAGCAGTACTTTCATTGTGATTCCTCAATACGGTCATGATTGTTTAACGTTCTAACCAGCACAGGTGACAACATTGATGGGTAGCTGACAAAGATGTCATGTGCTCGTAATCAGACTGTCAGTTTTATTTTGCTAACCTACATAAACGATAAATAGCTGCTCGTTTCAATACTTAGCTACGATGAATTATTTTTATCGGTAATCAATGTAAACAACTTACAAAAGAGGTTTTATATGAAAATTCACGGTTCATTCAAAAAAGTAGTATTGCTGTCGGTATCTGTACTTATCGGTACTACCACTGCCAATGCGCATACGACTGATCTAAGCACTTCAATCATCAATAACTGCGATGCTGTGACTGAGTTTGCAAAAAACTTGGATCATAACGATGCTCAGCTCTCAAATTCACAAATGAAAAGCTATATCGATGCGAGAGTGGCTTGTGAGATTGAACACAAAGATCAACATCTACAGTCTGAAAAATACTTCATCAACAAATATGGTAGCGATAAGTGATATCAGCTCTGATGTCATACTAAAGGATTACTGACAACATTAAAAACCATAAATAGTAAGATGACAGAATTGTAATCTTACCGTCATCTCTCTGTCAGAATCACTAAAGTATGCTTTAAAGTAACTTAATATCTTAAAGTCTTTTCGACTACATACCAAATCAAATAAGGTTTTACCATGTCACTATTCAAATCAATGCCACTGCTCAAATCAATGCCACTGTCTAAATCAATCGTAGCAACTGCTATAGCCTTAGTTGTTTCAACCTCTGCGTTGGCACACGATCCCAAAATGCACGCTGAAAAAGACCAAATGAACTGTGAGAAAATGCAAAAGCATATGCAGATGATGCAAAAAATGGATCATAGCAAAATGGATATGAATGATCCTGCTATGAAAGCCATGATGGCTAACATGAGCAAAATGAAAGCGATGTACCAAAAGCACTGTGTGAGCAGCGATAGCGACTCTTAAATATCAATTTATAAGTTCAATACTATAGTCAGTTCAATATAATTTCGATACAAGGAAACCGAGTGCAGGTTATACATTAGTATGCTTAGCGAGGATGACGCTGTAGCGGATTTATATAGACTTGACTATATTGTTAGAGAAGCTGATCAAGCAGTAATGGGATATTAAAGAAAATGGATTTTTAGGACAAACCTATGAAGTTCTTGTTAGGAATACTTTTTACTGTCTTTGTCGCTATTACGGGTATTTTTATTACGGTGACTAGTGGCATGATAAATATCGGTGCTGATCGAGCTCATAGTCCGCTGGTTTACGATTTTTTAGAAACTGCTCGCACACGCTCAATTGAACATGCCAGTAAGAATATTTTGGTTCCCAATTTAAAAAAGGCGGAGATGATCAGCTCGGGCGGTGCAGATTACAAAGATATGTGTGCAGGCTGTCATTTGTCTCCCGGCGTCAACAGCACAGATTTAAATAGCGGTATGTATCCAAAGCCTCCTAACTTTACTGAGGCGGATATCGTTAAGCGCTATCAAAACGAGGCTGGTGCCAGACAAAGCTTTTGGGTGATTAAACATGGCATTATGGCGTCTGGCATGCCCGCTTGGGGCGCTACTCACGATGATGACAGAATATGGGCGATGGTTGCTTTTATTAGATCGTTACCTGACCTAAATGAAAACCAGTACACCATGCTAACGACTCGGTTAGACGATAGTATGTTGGATATGTCATTTGATGATGAGATGGATATGTCAGGTGATGGATCCGAAATGCAACATTGATCTTTTGTAAAAAATGCAGTGCTCAATAGTGCTGCTTTTTGCGATTTGAGTTTTAAGCTTTGCTAGCACTATTTTGTCCAGTGCTATTTTATCCAGTGATAGGGCTCTAATTTTTATAATATTTAATCGTCAGACAGACACTCGGGAGTGGTTTTATGAGACGCTATACTAATAGATTTATTAATGAACACAATCTGATATCTGGCCGTGTGCTCTCGGCGATCGTGGTATTGCCATTATCGTTAACGATTGCCGCTTGTAGTCAACCTAATTCCGCTGCTGCTGACCCAACACCAGTAAATGAGCCAACTATTACTACGCAAAACGTGCAAACTACGCACACGGAGCAACCAACAGCTGAAATGACACCCGTCAGCGCTCCTTCAGATACCCAATCAACTATCCTAAAAAATATCTCAGCCACCGTCTATAAAGATGCCAATTGTGGCTGTTGCAAAGAATGGGTCGGTTATGCCGAAGGTCATGGTTTAAACGCAACTGCACAGAATGTCGAAGACGTGTCCTTGTTTAAAGAGCGATACAGCGTACCGCAGCAAATGCGCTCTTGCCATACCACCGTCACTACTGATGGCTACGTTTTCGAAGGTCATGTCCCTGCTAAGTATATGGCGCAGTTCCTAAAAAACCCGCCAAGTGATGCGATCGGTCTTGCCGTACCGAGCATGCCAGTTGGTAGCCCTGGTATGGAATACCAAGATAAATTTATGCCGTATAAAGTGATGCAGCTTAACAAAGATGGCTCAACAGCTATTTATGCAACTATTGACACACCGCAGCAGCAAATCTAGCTTGGTTGTCGTTTAAATAGCTTATCCAGCTCTACTAATAAATGACCAAAGTCATAGGCTTAGCTGATAAATATATAGACCCAACTCTCACTTTATGGATATAAATCAGGTGAATTATTATGAACAAAACTATGCTTAATCGCAGGCGTTTTTTGACAGGATCTTCTACCTTGTTAGGGGCATCCATGCTGTCCACCCTACCGTCTATTGCCAATAGTGCGCTCGGTAAAGGCCAGCAGAATGTAGCCGTCAACAGTGATAAATCTGACCATATCGTACCTATCCTAACCGGTAATGAGTTTGACCTGTATGTCAGCAAGAAGCCTGTCACTGTCAATGGCAAGTCGAGTATAGCAACACTGATTAATGACTCGCTACCAGCACCAACGCTAAAGATGCAAGAAGGCGATACAGTAACTATCCGCGTTCATAACCAGATGAATGAGTCAACCTCTATTCATTGGCATGGTCTGCTCGTACCTTTTGAGATGGATGGCGTACCAGGTATCAGTTTCGATGGCATTCCTGCAAATAGCACCTTTACTTATAAATTCAAACTTAAACAATCAGGCACCTATTGGTATCACTCACACAGTGGCTTTCAAGAGCAAACCGGTATGCTCGGTGCTATCGTTATTGAGCCAAAAGGCCGTGAGCGTCATCCAGTCGCAGAAGACCATGTGATCGTGCTGAGTGATTGGACGCACCGCGATCCACACAATCTCTTGAAGTTGCTCAAACCTGTCTCTTATACACATCTGACGCTGCCGACGATATGCAGTGTGTAGA
>CAJXUF010000235.1 GCA_913061175.1 uncultured Psychrobacter sp. | reverse complement strand
TACACACTGCATATCGTCGGCAGCGTCAGATGTGTATAAGAGACAGGCTTTAATATAGAGTCACTATTTTTTACTGATACATTAAATACTTGGGCTCGCAAAGGCGACCAGTCGCCGCATTTTTGTTTTGCTGGCCACACAGATGTAGTGCCTACTGGACCCGCAAAAAACTGGCAGCACCCACCATTTTCTGGATTGATAGAAAATGGTTTATTGCATGGTCGGGGAGCAGCCGACATGAAAGGCTCCCTGGCTGCCATGCTTATTGCTACTGAGCGCTTTGTAACTAAGCACCCCAACCACAAAGGATCAATTTCTTTTTTGATCACTTCTGATGAAGAAGGTCCATTTATAAATGGCACCACAAAGGTTATTGATACGTTAGAGGCACGTGATGAAAAAATCACTTATTGTATCGTTGGTGAGCCTTCAAGTACTCACGCTGTCGGAGATATTGTAAAAAATGGTCGCCGTGGTTCTATTTCTGCAGAAGTTGATATTAAAGGTAAACAGGGGCATGTTGCTTACCCAGAACACGTTAAAAACCCTATTCACTTAGCGATGCCAGCACTCACAGAATTAAGTTTAGTCGAATGGGATCAAGGTAATGATTATTTCCCTGCGACCTCCTTGCAGATCTCCAATATCAATAGTGGTACAGGCGCGACCAACGTCATTCCAGAAACTCTTGATGCGGTCTTTAACTTTCGCTTTTCTACTGAAACGACTGAAGATGAGTTAAAAGAAAAGACGCATGCTATCTTTGACAGCCATTTTGCTGACAGCAAAGCGAGTTATGATATTCATTGGAAGTTATCTGGTCAGCCGTTTTTGACCCCTGAAGGAAAACTGGTTTCGGCATGTCAGAACGCCATCAAAAAAGTGACCGATGTCGATACCACCCTATCGACTTCTGGTGGTACCTCCGATGGACGCTTTATCGCGCCAACTGGTGCCCAAGTCGTTGAACTGGGTGTACGTAATGCAACGATTCACCAAGTAGATGAAAAAGTAGAAGTCGATGATCTAGGAAAGCTTGCCCAGATTTACGAAGGCATTTTGGAAAATTTGTTGCTAGATTGAATGTAGTATTAATTGCGCCTGTCTAATTGATTACATCTGTCCAAAGAAAAAGCGCTACCTAGGTTAGGTTAGCGCTTTTTTTGTCATTGTTTTATCGACAATGAATTGAGTGGCTTAAATTACTTAAGCCAATTACTAGCTTTACTCGATACCAATATAGACATCAACTTGACCGTATTCTAAGTTGCCACCGATATAATGCTCGAAGTCTACATTGAAAGTACGGGTATGCTCGCAATCGAGCGCATTAAAATACTCCCAAGCACTTTCCCATGCATTCATCACAGTGTTAGGCATATAACCTTCTTCAGAAAATACCAAGTACTTTCCTGCAGGAATATCAACCGTCACTACATTACTAGCATTGGCCACACTGTCGCTTTCTGATTGTGCATCTTGCTCGCTGGCTACTTTCCAACTGGCCACAACGTCAAACGCCCCTGCTAGATCATCGCTTTCGTAGTTGTGATAGACACCATAAATGTCTTCACCTTCAGGGAGTTCACCCGCGTGATTTTGATAAAATTTCTGCCATAATCTACCAAGTTTGGCAGTGTCATGGCTTATCTCAGCGTTATTAGTGGTACGAACGCTGATACCGCGACAAGCTATCGCTTCTGGTAGCTCTTTAATTTGTGAGGTCATGATGCGGCCTTTGTTATCTGTTTATTTAGTTTTCTGTTTATGGCAATGCTGGCAGATCGAATCGATTAATCTGCTTCATCAATCCAGTTCATTTGAATGGCTTCTAAGATGCCTTCATTTGATTTTTGTGGATCATCATCAAAGCCTTCCAGCTCAGTTACCCAGCGATGCAAATCAGTAAAGCGAATGTACTGTGGGTCTGTTTCTGGAAACTTCTCGTAAAGCTCAATCGCGATATCTAAGCTGTCTGTCCATTTTAATTTTTGTGGGGTCATAACGGTACCTTTTTTTAGTCGTTTTGAGAATCATCGTCTTAAAAGTGATGCCATCGTCCTAATACTGACGACTTGATGGGCTCTATCCTACCAAAATTCAGCAAATGATTATAGCCAAGTTATTTTACGATGCTATTTTTCAATACTGGGTTTCAATACTGTTTTGCGATGTAGCTTAGGCTGATTTAGTCGATTTTACCGCGACTTGATGCTCATTCCATGTGTTAATGGTATCCGTCAAATGCTCGCCCATCATATCTAATACTTCTGGTGTACGCATACCTTTGTTATCTGTAAAAACAAACTTAGTCATACCAACGCCCATCAGCTGATTTTTGACAAAGAACCGATGTTCAAAATACACGTATTTATGATCCCATCCTGCGACTGCACTGCTAAGCGTCATTTTATCCAAAAATTTAATTTGCTTAAGATAAATCATCTCTTGCATGGCAATCACCCAATTCAGCGGCTTAATGCCTTTCTCGTGACAGCACGCCTTTACCCAGCGTGTCACGTTTAGCTCAATAAATGATAAATAACGATAATTGGGTAAATGATCGCGAAATCCCATATCGTGGGGCAAAATTCGATAATGACGGACGGTCGGTGCAGTCAATGTCTCTAGACTGATAGTTTCGCTCGTCGATTGATGCTTGAGCTGTTGCTTAAGCAAGTTAACCATAATAAAAAAACGCAGTAACATGTTCATAAATCTTTCTCTTATTTCATCGTATTTATAATTGGTAATCGTCTAACGTTGAAGCAGTACAAATGGGTTAAAGAGTTAATAAAGCGCAAACCACATACTAAGTGCATAAAACATAGTTGATTTTGTGATCATTGAAAACTCACCGTAATTGGAAATAACCCCAGTCTATAGTCGGTTCATAAATGCCGCCCACTTTAACGCAAAAAAAGCCACCTCAGTGACTTTCTTTATCTAAAAACTTATCTGCAAATAATCATGGTTAAAAACATAGCTTAGAGATTAATGACCGCCGCCATTGATAGTACGTACCATCTCTTCTACCATTTTCTTAGCATCACCAAAGATCATCATCGTTTTGTCCATGTAGAACAAGCTGTTATCCAAACCTGCATAACCGGTACTCATTGAACGCTTGATAACCATAACCGTCTGGGCTTTGCTGACTTCTAGAATCGGCATACCGAAGATTGGAGAAGTAGGATCATCTTTCGCAGATGGATTCACGACGTCATTTGCACCGATAACCAAGACCACATCTGTACTTGCGAAATCTGAGTTAATCTCGTCCATTTCTAAAATATCATCATAAGGTACATCAGCTTCAGCTAATAGGACGTTCATATGACCTGGCATACGACCAGCAACTGGATGAATGGCAAAGCGAACGTTAACGCCTTCTTCTTTTAATAGCTCATATAGCTCTTTTACCGCATTCTGTGCACGGCCTTGTGCCATACCATAACCTGGTACAATGACCACGCTGCTAGCATTAGACATGAGGAACCCTGCGTCTTCTGCTGAGCCCGCTTTGTAGTTCTTCGGTGCACCATCATCGCCGCCTGCGGCAACAGCTGACGTACCCATGCCACCGAACAAGACATTAAGCTGT
>CAJXUF010000234.1 GCA_913061175.1 uncultured Psychrobacter sp. | reverse complement strand
GGCTCGGAGATGTGTATAAGAGACAGATTTTATATGGCACATAGGATAAATGATAAAAATATGAAAATAGACGTCAATTCGGCAAAGTAAAACTGGATTTAATGCTTTGTATTTTTGAATATAAAGGTGATGCAACACTATTTGACACAATAAAGTTGCAAGACAGCCCTTCACATTGGCAGTAGAGTTCTATAAAATACCGACCATGTGGTTTCTTTGCTATGTTTTTTCATAGCATGCGTTGAACAAAATCGGGTGTTCTAAAGATGAGTCCTACTACGATTGCTTACGGTTATCTGACTATTGCCATTATATGCGAAGTGGTGGGTACGACTTTTTTGGTAAAGTCAGAACAGTTCACCCGTTTGGTGCCAACTTTGATGATGGGCGCGCTTTATGCGGTTTCATTTTATCTATTGGCTCAGACGCTCAAGACCATACCGCTAGGCATTGCGTACGCGCTGTGGGGCGGGCTTGGGATTGTGCTGACATCACTTGCTGGTGTGGTGCTATTCAAGCAAAATCTCGATACAGCAGCAGTGGTCGGTATCGCGATGATCGTCGGCGGTGTTGTTGTGATGAACTTATTGTCTAATTCTGTGGTGCATTGATATGGAAAATGCTTATAAGCGTAAAAAACAGCCAGAAGTCATTCGTCGTGCGTTGTTAGATCAGGCAGCACGTATCACATTGGAGCAGGGCTTATCTAAAGTGACGTTTCAGGCAGTCGCTGATGCGGTTGGGGTGACAAAGGGTGGCGTGATGCATCATTTTTCTACAAAAAACGCACTCGTGCTAGAAGTTTTCAATGATGCAATGGCTAAGTTTGAGGCAGAAGTAAACGCAGCAATGGCTGATGATCCTGTTAAGTACGGTTCATTTACCCGCGCTTATATAGATGCCACTATCAGCCTCGGCGAGCAAGGGCAGGAAGAGTACGATAACCAAGCGACCTTATATGTATTGATGCTAGGTGATAGTGAGCTGCGTGAGTTGTGGGCTAAATGGGCGAATGAGCAACTTAAAAAACATGCGGCAACGGATAATACCGAGACATTATGTATGGTTCGCCTTGTCGCTGACGGCATTTGGCTCTCAGACTTTTCAGGTATCGATATCGCAGACAAACAATCATTACGCGATCGCTTGATAAAAATGACACAACAAGACTTTGATTTATAAGACGATACTGATTCATAAAATGACGCTGATTTATAAAATAATTTTTACTTCACTATTTAAAGACTAGATTTTGAAACTTAACTAACGACGATATTATTCGGCCTGAGTACTTTTATATAGCTACTTTTGCCAATCGTCCTAAGGAGAATTTATGACTGATATTAATAATGTGACAGATATTATCGATTTAGACCAAGTACAAACAGCCTATATTAATGGTCGTTACCTAGCGGTTGATGAATCGCTGACGACTTTTGAAGATATCAATCCAGCCACTGGTGAAGTATTGGCAACGATTCAGCAAACGAGCAATGAGCAGATTGATGAAGCCGTAAAAGCCGCACATAAAGGTCAAAAAATTTGGGCGGCGATGACAGCGGTCGAGCGTGGTCGCATCTTATCAAAGGCTGTTGAGATATTGCGCGATCGCAATGATGTATTGGCACTACTTGAGACCAAAGACACAGGTAAAGCCTACTCTGAGACGAAGTACGTCGATATCGTCACTGGTGCTGATGTCGTGGAATACTATGCAGGTCTGGCACCAATGATTGAAGGTCGTCAGATTCCATTACGTGATACTAGTTTTGTATACACTCGCCGCGAGCCACTAGGCGTGGTCGCAGGTATTGGCGCGTGGAACTATCCTATTCAAATCGCGATGTGGAAAGCGGCGCCTGCACTAGCTGCTGGTAATGCGATGATTTTTAAGCCATCAGAAGTGACACCATTGACGGCATTGAAACTAGCGGAGATATTGACAGAAGCTGGATTGCCAGATGGTGTGTTTAACGTGGTACAAGGTAACTATGAAGTGGGTCAGGCGCTAACCGATCACCCAGATATCGCAAAAGTATCGTTCACGGGTGGCGTACCGACTGGCAAAAAAGTCATGTCGAGCGCAGCAAGCTCATCTCTAAAAGACGTAACTTTAGAGCTTGGTGGTAAATCGCCATTGATCATATTTGATGACGCAGATATCGATACGGCTGCTGACATCGCTATGATGGCTAATTTCTATAGTACTGGTCAGGTATGTACCAACGGTACGCGCGTATTTGTCCCTAAAGCGCTACAAGCGAAGTTTGAGCAAGCCATCTTAACCCGTGTTGAGCGTATTAAGCTAGGCGATCCAATGGATGAGAACATCAATATGGGTCCGCTAGTTAGCTTCCCGCATATGGAGCGCGTGCTTGACTATATTGAACAAGGTAAAAAAGGCGGCGCACGTCTGCTAACAGGTGGCGAGCGCGTTACAACGAATGAGCTTGCAAACGGCGCATTTGTCGCACCGACAGTATTCACTGATTGCACTGATGATATGACTATCGTACGCGAAGAAATCTTTGGCCCAGTGATGTCGATATTGACCTATGAGACCGAAGAAGAAGTTATTCGCCGTGCCAATGATACCGATTACGGCTTGGCAGCTGGGGTCGTGACTGCAGATCTAAAACGCGCGCATCGAGTCATCGCTCAGATCGAAGCTGGCATCTGCTGGTTGAATACATGGGGCGAGTCGGCAGCACAAATGCCAGTAGGCGGCTATAAGCATTCTGGTATCGGCCGCGAAAACGGTATCGAAGCGCTCGAACACTATACTCAGACCAAATCTATCCAAGTAGAATTGGGTGCGTTTGAATCTGTCTTTTAATCAATCTTATTGAGAAAAACGAAGCCAGTAAGGTTTCTTATTAGCTTTAATTTAGCCTTTTTAGTAGACCTTACTGACCCTAAACGATTTATGTTTTTTCAATATTATGGAGTATGTTATGACATCAACCACACCTGAGTATGACTATATTATTGTCGGAGCAGGCTCAGCAGGAAATGTGCTGGCCACACGTCTGACCGAAGATGCCAGTATTAAAGTACTGCTGTTAGAAGCAGGTCGTCCAGATTATCGTTTTGATTTCCGTACCCAAATGCCAGCTGCGCTTGCCATGCCGCTACAAGGGACGACTTATAACTGGGGTTACAAGACAGATCCTGAGCCCTATATGAATAACCGTGTCATGGACTGTGGCCGCGGCAAAGGGCTAGGTGGTTCATCATTGATTAACGGCATGTGCTATATCCGTGGTAATGCGCTAGATTTTGATGATTGGTCTAAGATAAAAGGCCTATCAGACTGGACGTATTCGGATTGCTTACCGTACTTCAAAAAGCTAGAAAACTGTGACGCTGGCGAGAACGACTATCATGGCGTGGGCGGTCCTGTTGAAATGACTACCTCAAAGCCAGGAGTCAATCCACTGTTCCAAGCTATGATTGAAGCGGGCGTACAAGCGGGTTATCCACGTACCGAAGATCTAAACGGCTATCAGCAAGAAGGTTTTGGTCCGATGGATCGCTTTGTCACGCCCAACGGTCGCCGTGCATCCTGTCTCTTATACACATCTCCGAGCCCACGAGACGGACTCCTATCTCGTA
>CAJXUF010000233.1 GCA_913061175.1 uncultured Psychrobacter sp. | reverse complement strand
GATCTACACACTGCATATCGTCGGCAGCGTCAGATGTGTATAAGAGACAGGATTGGCGCAATTCGTCTCGAAGATGATGAAGATTTTGAAGGTGGCGAAGAGTCTTATCTTTATATCTATGAATTTGCTCGTATGGTACCCGTAAGTTTTGCCACGCGTAAACGCAAGGCTGTCAAAGATATCGCGCTCATCGCTGGTTTGTCTATCGATGCCAAAACAACCAAAGAGCTACAGGCAGAAGGTAAGCTACCAAAACCAATGCCTCCAGTGGTTGATGTGATGAATCATAACAATCCATCGTAAGGCAGCTCTGACACATCATAGTTCTGAAAATTGTAGTAAGGATATTTTATGATCCAAATTAACAGTAGTAATAGCGACAACGTCAGTAATAGCGATAACGTTGATAGTAGCAGCGCTGTCCAACTGAAAAGTGTCGAACATCCTACTCAAAGCCTAGATTGGCTAACACGTCTCATCGCCTTTGATACGGTCAGTCGCCATTCTAATTTGGCTTTGATTAACGATGTAAAGTCGTACTGTGAGCAGTTGGGTTTGACGGTAGATTTGACATTTAATGAAGCTAAGACCAAAGCTAACTTGTTTGTGACTGTACCAGCTGGTGGAAACGCTGATATTATCAATAACGGTCTGGTCTTATCAGGTCATACCGACGTCGTGCCTGTTGATGGGCAAGCGTGGTCTTCAGAGCCGTTTACCGCGACGATACGTGGTGATAAGCTATACGGACGCGGTGCATGTGACATGAAGGGCTTTATCGCTTGTGCGCTAACAGTATTGCCGCAAGCCGTGCAGTTATCGAACAGCGGTCAGCTACGTCGTCCATTGCATTTGGCATTGTCGTTCGATGAAGAGGTTGGCTGCTTGGGTGCACCATTGATTTTGGCAGACCTAAAAGCACGCGGCATCACACCTGATTATTGCATCGTCGGTGAGCCGACCAATATGGCCATGGTAGTTGCACATAAAGGAATCGCGGTTTATCGTTGCCGTGTACATGGCAAGTCGGCGCATTCTTCATTGATTGCACAAGGTGTCAATGCTATTAGCTACGCTAGCAGATTGGTTGGCTATGTAGATACGCTTGCTGAAGAGCTGAGCGCTCGTGATGATAACGATGCCTTATTTACAGTGCCATACTCGACATTGTCAGTAGGTACCATACATGGTGGTACAGCGACTAATATCGTGCCCAATCTGTGCGAGTTCACCTTTGACTATCGTAACCTGCCGCACATGACGCAAGACGATATACTAGCGCCCATTCGAGCAAAAGTCGCTGAGCTAAACGCGCAAATGCAAGCGCGCGCGTCAGAGACTGGCATTGAGCTGATGCAAGAAGAAAGCGTCCCCGCCATGACTGATAGTGATAGCGCTGAGTTGCAATCGTTGATCGCTGCGCTGACAGGAGATGATGAGCGTCATAAAGTGGCTTACGCGACTGAAGGCGGTCAGTTTACCAATGCAGGTATCCCAACGATTATCTGCGGCCCTGGTAGTATTGAACAGGCGCACAAAGCGGATGAGTATGTGGAGCTTAGCGAAATTGAACGCTGCGATGCATTCTTAAAGAAGTTGTTAGATAGTTGTACGACTCAGCCGTCTATGCAATCATAATTATTCAGTAGAAGGCGTGACGTTCCTTTAATAATTTCTGCGAGACTTTTTGATATATAAGTATAAATGACACCGTCTTGATGGCGGTGTTTATTTTTTAGTCGCATATTTAAGTCGTATAGCCGTTTGTATTAGAACCATTTACACATGACAAAGTAGGGGTGGGTTGATGTCTTGGCATCTGTTTGCAGTGTTTTTCGCAAGTACGTTTTTTATCTCAGCGACCCCTGGTCCTAATATGCTGCTAGCGTTTCAGTATGGCATGAACTATGGCGTTAAACGAACCTTATGGACGCTAGCAGGTCTAAGCCTTGGTTTGTTTATATTACTGCTATCGACACTGCTTGGATTGGATGTAATCAGTCGCCAGTCACCGTGGTTACTGACCATTATCAAAGCCGTGGGTGCAGTATATTTAATCTATTTGGGTATCAGCTCTTGGCGCGATGCTGGCGACGGTAGCTTGATGAGTGATGCTAAAGAGTTGAGTGCAGAGGTAGCAGCAGACTATGCTGCCACTGATGGATTGCCTACACCACAGCCGCGTTCGCTCTCTAGTGCTGCTACTAAAATAGCGCCGAGCAACATGACCTTGTTTCGTACTGGTGTTTGGGTGTCATTGTCTAATCCGAAAGCCATTTTGTTCTTTGCGGCCTTTTTCCCTAAATTTATCAATTTTAGTGCGCCACTATGGCCACAATATGTTCTATTGACCATTGGGCTATTCATGAGTGAAACGATTTGGCAAATCGTATATACGTTAGGTGGCAGAAAGCTAGCAAGTTGGCTTGATGTTGGTAATCGCTTAGCTTGGCTCAATCGTGGTTGCGGGGTGATATTTATAATTATCGCTGCCGCCTTATTGGCTGAAGTGTTAAAGAGTTTTATAGCTTAAAAACTACCGATACGATTTTAAATTAAAGTGATTAGTTAAACACACATTTATTAAATTATTTTCTATACAAGCCAAATTAATTATTGACTTTAATTTTTAAATCGTTATTATTGGCTCATTGATTTATATCGCTTATCTTTCATAAGCGATAAATCATTTCAATTAACCTGCTATTGTCGTCCTGACACTAGCCATAACCTATGGAGGAATCATCGTGTCCTATTTAACTATCAAGACGTTTTTAAAGATTGAATGTGTAAACCACATGACAGCAATGACACCTTCGAAAAGGTTTGGCTAAATTTTTATATAAGCTATTGAGTGATGTCCTATTTACTGATATCAATGAATAGCCTTCTGTATCTACTTGCGCTATCTCTGTTCTAAGTCTACTGTGCCAAATTTGCTCTGCGATCGTGCTAAGCCATATTGCGCATGCTGTTATCTGTTTGCCTAACATTTTTCTTTACCGTTATTGCTAATAAAGCGACTCAGGCTATGATTTAGCTAAAGCTTTTCTATGCGTATCCTATTTACGCTGTGGCCGACGGTTCTGATCTATATTATCTTTCTTTAAAATGTCCATAATAAATTAACCATGAATTTTTATTGATTTTTTAATTGATAAGAATACGGTTTTTTATTGCCTGAATTTCATAATTGATTAGTGTATTCATTATTAAACGTTTCGTTTAATTGAGATGGATAAGTAATGTCTAAAAATTATGAAAAATGGTAATTATAAAAAATGCATGGTTATAAAATAATAAAATGGAAATAATAAATTATGAGCATTCAATTAGTATTAAATGAAAATCGAAAACACGGCGTACCAGTCAAGATTTATACCTCGGATGTTGAGCAAGGTGCCATGCAGCAGTTACGCAATTTAGCTCAGCTAGAGTTTGTGCACTCGCATATTGCGGTGATGCCCGATGTGCACGTTGGTAAAGGTGCGACGGTCGGCAGTGTGATTCCGACCAAGTCGGCCATTATTCCTGCCGCAGTCGGTGTGGATATTGGCTGCGGTATGAACGCTGTCTCTTATACACATCTCCGAGCCCACGAGACGGACTCCTATCTCGT
>CAJXUF010000232.1 GCA_913061175.1 uncultured Psychrobacter sp. | reverse complement strand
CTGCATATCGTCGGCAGCGTCAGATGTGTATAAGAGACAGGGTCATAGCCATCCAAAAATTACCCAACGTGTGCATGAGCAGCTAGACAAATTTACGCACACTGCGGCGCAAATGATTAACTACGAATGCTATGTGGACTTGGCTGAAAAGCTGTGCGAAAAAGCACCTATCAGCGGCGATACTAAAGCATTCTTTTTGACCACTGGCGCAGAAGCGGTTGAAAACTGCATCAAGATTGCTCGTGCTAAAACCCGTCGTCCAGGCGTGATTTCTTTTGTTGGTGGCTGGCATGGTCGTACCATGATGTGTATGAGTCTGACAGGCAAAGTACTACCATACAAAAAGAACTTTGGCCCGATGCCAGGACCTGTATTCCATGCATTGTTCCCTGCAGAAGAGTTGAACGTGACAGAAGCGCAAGCGCTACATAGCCTGGACATGATCTTTCAAGCAGATATCGATCCTAGTGAAGTGGCGGCAATGATCATCGAGCCAGTCCAAGGCGAGGGTGGTTTCCATCAGGTGACTCCTTCATTCGCTAAAGCGTTGCGCGAGATTTGTGATGAGCATGGCATCGTGCTTATTTTTGACGAAGTACAGTGTGGTTTTGCCAGAACCGGTACCTTGTTTGCAGGTGAGCAGCTAGGTGTTGAGCCTGATTTGATGACGACTGCCAAGAGTTTGGCGGGTGGTTATCCTATCTCTGCGGTCATCGGTCGTGCTGACATTATGGATGCGCCGCAAGTAGGCGGCTTGGGCGGTACTTATTCTGGTAACCCACTGGCTTGTGTGGCGGCGCTTGCTGTCATGGAAGTGATTGAAGAAGAGAACTTACTTGAGCGTAGTGTGGTGATTGGTGATACCATCGCCGCGTTCTTAAAAGGCTTGAACCTAAGCAGTATCGGTCATATCCGTTATAAAGGCGCTATGCTAGCGTTTGAATTGATTGATAGCGAAGGCAAACCTGATGCCGCCGCCGCAGCCAATCTAAAAGCAAAATCTTTTGAGCAAGGCTTGTTACTAGCGTCTTGTGGTATGTATGGCAATGCCATTCGTGTGATGGTGCCATTGACTGTTGAAGATGAAGTGCTACAAGAAGGCCTTGATATTATCAAAGGTATTCTAACGGCATAAGCAATACTGAGTGTCATTTACTTTAGCGATGGATCGTTTTTAACCAAGTACATCTAGTTCAAGTACCGATATTGGTTAAAAGATTGTATGAAAGATAACGGCAAGGTTGCCCTTATGACACTCGCTTTGAGTGAGTTTTTTAACGGCGCCTTGCAAGTCAAGACGCCGTTTTTGTATTTGCTGTTTGAATACTATACCGACGGCAAATACAAAGTTTTCGGCGATGCGACAGACACAACAAACATGATGGGTATGATCCCATGAAACAAAAATAGTGTAGCTGTAACAGGCTCACACGGATGAAACACAGACAAGGAGTAGGTTATGTCTGAATTAAAAAAGTCGCTAGGGGTGTTCGATATCATTGCACTGGCATTCGGTGCAATGGTCGGTTGGGGCTGGGTTGTACTGGCAGGTAGTTGGATCATCTCGGCAGGTATATGGGGCGCAATTAGCGCCTTTTTGATAGGCGGTCTGGTAGTTGTATTGATTGGTGTAACGTATGCTGAACTTGCGGCCTCTATGCCAATTACTGGCGGTGAGCATACTTATACCCATCGAGCGTTAGGAGTTAATGTCTCCTTTATTTGCTCATGGAGTATCTTGTTTGGTTACTTCTCAGTCGTCGCGTTCGAGGCCGTGGCACTGCCTACCGTCGTCGAATATATTATTCCCAATTATAGCCAAGGGTATCTTTGGAATGTTGCTGGCTGGGATGTTTACGCCACTTGGGTAGGCGTCGGGATGCTCGGCTCAGTGATTGTTACTTGGCTGAACATACGCGGTATGGAAGTCAGCGCGTGGTTCCAAAAAACAGCAGTCGTCGGTATCTTTCTAGTTGGTATATTACTATTCGTGGGGGCGTTACTGTTCAGTCCTGAAACTTCTAATACCGTACAAGCGCCTAACTTTATTGGTGGTATGGGTGGCATCATGACGGTGATGGTGATGGTACCGTTCTTATTCGTTGGCTTCGATGTCATTCCTCAAGCTGCAGAAGAAATCAATCTATCTCGTCCGAACATCGGTAAGTTTTTGATTGTCTCTATTATTATCGCGGTGCTTTGGTATGTAGCAGTCGCTTGGAGTGTTGGCAAGACTTTACCGCTGTTACAGGCGCAAGACTCAACATTGGCAACGGCTGATGCGATGTCCAATGCTTGGAATGGTAAATGGGCTGGTACGTTACTGGTTATTGGCGGTGTGCTAGGTATTTTATCGAGCTGGAATGCGTTTCTTATCGGTGGTAGTCGTCTGCTATATGCTATGGGCAAAACGCACATGTTGCCGCAGTTTTTATGCAAACTGCATCCGAAATACAATACGCCCGTCAATGCGATTTTATTGATCGGTGGTCTAGCGACACTTGCGCCATTATTTGGTCGCAAAATGCTGGTGTGGATTGTGGATGCTGGTGGGTTCGGTATCGTTATTGCTTATACTTGTGTGGCCCTGTCTTTCCTAGTGCTGCGCTACCGTGAGCCTGATATGGTACGTCCGTTTAGAGTACCAGCAGGTAAATTGGTCGGTATCATTACTATTATCCTCAGTCTTGGCATGTTGGCACTATATCTACCAGGTATGCCATCAGCACTTGTCGCTATTGAGTGGTGGATTTTCCTTGGCTGGATCGTACTTGGTGGCGTATTGTACGGTTATGCTACGATGAAGAATCCTGGTAAGAGTAAAGATATTATGGACCATGAACTGCGTGAGCTAAAAACGGCTAACCAGCAGTGGTTAAAAGAAAACCCATATAAAAAGTAGAATTACTTTAATTAGCTTTCATAAAAAAGCCTAACGTCAAACGTTAGGCTTTTTTCATTCAACTAAAGTTTTAATCTATTAAGACTTATCACGAATCAGCTTATAGTTTAAGAACTCAGTGATGCCAAGGGTGCCAAGCTCACGGCCAAAGCCTGAACGTTTAACACCGCCAAATGGCGTATTAGCCTCAGAACCAGAAGGAGTATTGATATAGACCATACCTACCTCAAGCTGATCAGCGATATCAGCCGCAAGATCAGCATCTTGAGTTTGAATAGAAGCGCCTAAACCGAAGGGCACGTCATTAGCAATTTCGATAGCATGAGCGATATCGCGCGCTTTATAGATGACAGCAACAGGACCAAACAATTCTTCGCTATATACAGGCATAGAGCTATCGACGTCAGCGAGTACCGCAGGGGCAAACCATGCGCCAGCCTTGTCTTCGTTCATACCCCCTTCAACGAGCACCGTAGCACCACTCTCAATTGCGCCATCTAACTGCTTTTGTAGGTTTTCAGCAGCGCTCTGCGAGGACATTGGACCAATAAAAGTGTCTTGTTGTAGCGGGTCTGCCGCTGATATACCACGTACAGTATCAGTAAAACCTTTTACAAATGGCTCATAAACGTCTTCTACAACAATAAGACGTTTGGCTGCATTACAAGCCTGACCTGTATCTGTCTCTTATACACATCTGACGCTGCCGACGATATGCAGTGTGTAGAT
>CAJXUF010000231.1 GCA_913061175.1 uncultured Psychrobacter sp. | reverse complement strand
CTCGTGGGCTCGGAGATGTGTATAAGAGACAGAATTTATTACGCGTGCGTTCAATGGCTATCAAATGCTTATCAGGATTTTGTGCGGTAAAGCTAAGTGCATGCTTACCCTTCCCTGCCCCAATCTCTAGCATCAACGGTTTTTCATCTTTATTGTCATTAATGATAATTGGAATAATAAAGTCACGCGGTGCTGACAGTTTTTGTGGTTGAAAGGCACGCTCTTGCTGATGCGTGAGATCAATATTGTCGGTCATCTACTATCCTTAAAGCATTTGTCTTTTGTCATTATTCGGCCCCATGCTATTATATAGTCAATCCACTTGAATAGTAATACAGCGATAGCAAGTACGCCTCGTTTAGTCGTAATTTCAATGACGGATGCGTTTTATGCTTGTGTCGTATGCAACCTATACTAATAACATTTAGGACTTTGCTCTTTTCTTATGACTGACTCTACTGCAAATACACCCCCAAAGACCTACCCTTGTCCACGTTGCGGCACCCAGACGGCCTGGCAAGACAATAAATATAAGCCGTTTTGTAGTAGTCGCTGCAAGCTAATCGACTTAGGTGCTTGGGCAAACGAGGATTACACCTTACCTGCAGAAACCACGCCTTTTTCTGACGAACTATAACCCACACTTTTACTCAATTATTATACCAAGGATGCTTTACATGTCTGCTACTTACCTGATGCCCACTTATAACCGTCAACCAATCAGCTTTACACGCGGTGCAGGCAGTTGGCTCTATACCAAAGATGACACGCCTTATTTAGATGCCTTAACTGGTATTGCGGTATGCGGCTTAGGACACTGTCATCCACAAGTCACTGACGCGATTCAGCAGCAAGCAGGTACGTTAATTCATACGAGCAACTTGTTTGGCATTGATTGGCAAGAGCGTGCTGGAGAGATACTATGTACCGCAGCCCAAATGGACAGTGTGTTTTTTGCCAATAGCGGCGCCGAAGCCAATGAAGCTGCATTGAAACTGGCACGTTTATACGCGTACAAGCAAGGTTTTAAACGTCCAAAAGTTATCGTAATGGAGCAATCGTTCCATGGTCGTACGTTATTATCTTTGTCAGCTACTGCAAATCCAAAGGCGCGCGAAGGGTTTTATACACTAGATGAGGACTTTATTCGTGTGCCATTTGGCGATATAGCTGCCGTTAAACAAGCGGCCCAAGAACATGATAATATCTGCGCTATCTTTGTAGAGCCGATCCAAGGCGAAGGTGGTCTGAATACTGCAGCCAATGGCTTCACTTATCTTGAAGAGCTGCAAGCGGAATGTGACGCTCATAACTGGCTATTTATGCTGGATGAAGTGCAAACAGGTAATGGCCGTACGGGTAGATATTTTGCTTATCAACATAGCAATGCTCGCCCTGATGTGTTGACGACAGCCAAAGGCCTAGGTAATGGTTTCCCAGTCGGTGCGTGCATGGTACGTGGCCGTGCCAATGGTCTGTTTGGTGCTGGTAGTCATGGCTCTACTTATGGTGGCACGCCATTGGCTAGCCGCGTGGTACATAGCGTGTATGACGTACTAGCAAATAGCAATATTATGGAAAATGCAGTGACTGAGGGTTTATTCATTAGAGAAAGTATCGTTGATACATTTGGCCAACATGGCGTTAGCAGTCGCGGTGCAGGTATGATGATTGGTATCGCGCTACCTGAAGATATGGATTGTAGCCAACTGGTAGATCGTGCCCGTGATGAGCAAAAGCTGATCATCAATGTGACGGGTGGTCATGTTGTACGTTTGCTGCCGCCACTTAACATAAGCCGTGATGAAAGCACACAAGTCGCTGAGCGTCTAATCAATCTATTAAAGCCATCATTTTAAAATATACCTCAACGTTAATAACAGGTAATAAAAAAGCCTATAGATGATTCATTATCTATAGGCTTTTTGCTAACTGCTTATTGCTAACTAAAAACGTTTCGTGCGTAGTGAGAACAACATTTAATTCGCATGGAAGTATTTTTTCAGTACTTCTAGGCAACGAGTGATTTTAGCTGGCTGTTGGTCGCGATTTAAAGTGACCGCATATAGCACAAAGCTTGGTAATTGATAGCCAGTCAACACTTCTACCAACTCACCGCTCTCAAGCTCTTTTTTGACATCCATTTCTAACATTCTAACCAACCCGTGACCTTCTTTAGCCAACGTCGTTGCCATAAATACGTTGTTGGTATAGATACGTGAGTTCATTTTGACACGCGTTTTCTTTCCGGTTTCAGTCTGGATCATATCAATCTGATTGGCATCTTTCATGATTTCGATACAGATTAATTGATGCTCAGCCAAGTCTTTAGGCGTATATAACTTACTGTGCTGACGCAAATACTGAGGTGAGGCAACCAGTAATTGGCGCACATCGGTCAATGGATGACTGCTCAGACTAGAATCATTAATCGATGGGCTCATGCGAATCGCAATATCTATACGCTCATCAATCATATCAATATAATGATTATCAGCTAGATAAGTGACGCTTAAATCATCATGTGCCGCCATCCACGTAGAGAGTGCTGGCAATATGTGATTAACACCAAGCTCAGGCGTGGTCGATACACGCAAACTACCTGCTAGCTCATCACGCAATTGATTAACTTTGATACGCCCTTGCTCCGCTGCACTGACGACATCTTTTGCCGCTTCATAAAAGCTCTCGCCAGCTTCTGTTAAGCTTAGCTTACGAGTTGAGCGATGTAGCAACACCACCCCAAGCTCGTTCTCTAGCGAACGAATTTGCTGACTGACTGCACTGGTTGTAATACCTAGCTCACGTGCTGAGCCACTAAAAGAGCCATGTCCGACCACACTGGCGAACACAGCCATACCGCGTAAATTATCCAACATATTCTCACCTAAACGTCATTTCAGTTTTTAATATAACTTAACCATTATAACGACTTTGCATTCATCTTATCGTTATCAAATGGTTCTCTCTTGTTTGATAAATATATTTTGACCCGTAATAAAAACAAAAATATCAAGGTGATATATTGCTATCACCTTGATATTTAACATAAAACTACGTTCAATATATAAATATACTTTTAGATATTTTGAGCAAACACTGCTCTAAAATCTCAATACAGCTGTACTTTACCCATTTTCCCCTCACCGCGTTCAGTTAAATACTGCATTACTGGTGTTTTTAGTAATTTCGTTTCGGCAACGGTTTTCGCTTGCTCTAAACGTTTTTTCTGTCGGCGCTCTGGGGTTTTATCTTCGGTCTGCATGATACTACTATCAATTTTCAAGTCAATGTCAGCTTGCGTAAATTGCTGTTGTAGCTTAGCTGCCAATTGCTGAAAAGTGACCTGCAAATGCTTACTATCAACACTAGTCAAAAACGTGGCTTTACCATTACATTGACCAGTCATTGTACCTTGTCGTGCCAGTGCTAACTCATCTTGTGCCAATACCTCGCTTTCACGAGCCGTCTGTAACCAGTAGTCCCACTTTTCTGGGTTCCACTCACCTGTCAGTTCTTGAGGTGGACAACGCAGCAACGTGCGTGGATCTTCATCAGAGTGTGCTGTTAACTGAGAATCATTTGCGCCAGGCTCAACAACTGGTTCAGGCTCAACAACTGGTTCAGGCTCAACAACTGGTTCAGGCTCAACAACTGGTTC
>CAJXUF010000230.1 GCA_913061175.1 uncultured Psychrobacter sp. | reverse complement strand
TCACATGACTTCATCTTCAGCAGGCGCGCGCTTTCGCAGTGCTCTCACTCAAAAAAATGATAACAACCAACCATTACAGATTGCAGGCGCTATCAATGCCTATACAGCGATGATGGCGACCCAAGTTGGTCATCAAGCGTTGTACCTCTCCGGTGCTGGCGTGGCCAATGCCTCATTTGGTTTACCTGATCTAGGTATGACCAGCCTTGATAATGTACTAGAAGATGCTCGCCGTATCACCGATGCCGTTGATACACCATTATTGGTTGATATCGATACTGGCTTTGGTGGTGCGTTTAACATCGCCCAGACCATCAGAAAAATGGAAAAAGCAGGTGTCGCGGCAGTACATATCGAAGACCAAGTGGCGCAAAAACGTTGTGGTCATCGCCCTAACAAAGAAATCGTTAGTATCTCAGAGATGGTTGATCGTCTAAAAGCAGCACTAGATGCCAAAACTGACCCTGACTTTGTGGTGATGGCACGTACAGATGCATTGTCTGTAGAAGGCTTGGACGCTGCTGTCGAGCGCGCCGTTGCCTTCCAAGAAGCTGGCGCAGATATGATCTTTGCAGAAGCGCTGACCGATATCGAGATGTACCGTAAGTTCACTGATGTACTCGATATTCCAGTACTGGCAAACATGACAGAGTTTGGTCAGACAGATCTATATACCACTGACCAGTTGTATAGTGTGGGTGTCGAGATGGTGCTATATCCACTATCCGCTTTCCGTGCTATGAACAAAGCGGCATTGAACGTTTATCAGCACTTATTAGATGATGGCACGCAAGACAAAGTCGTCGATACCATGCAGACCCGTATGGAGCTCTATGATTTCTTGAACTATCATGAGTTTGAGCAGACACTAGACAAACTATTTGCTGATAATAAGTAGTTAATAACTCATAATTGCCAATTAGCAACACCGAAACGATAAACCATCTCTGTGGACTTTATCGTTTCAAAACCCGTCTTTATTTACCTTTAGGTTATTTATGCCATTTTTTACTGCTCATACGGTTGTCAAATCCTCACTACTTAGTAGCACGCTTGCGGCGCTGTTATTCATGACGGGCTGTGATAAAACACCAGAAACCGTTGACGATACTGCCAGTGATACGAGCGAAACTGTGGTTAGCGAAAGCGAAACTGCGCTATCAGAGACTGATGCTCAAAGCGATTTGATCATGACGACGATTACGCTAGATACCGTCAACAGCCTATTGTTTGCACCAATCATCAATAGCGGCGCGCTCAGTGAAGAGCAAGTCAGCTGCCTTGAATCACGCGACAAAGACTTGGGTAAAGCGGAAGTCGATCGTTTTTATAAGAGTCAGTTTACCGATGCAGAGTTAAAAGAATTAGATGACTTTTATACGTCGGACGTGGGTAAAAAACTGCTTGCTTTTGGCAATGAGCAATTGCGTGTCATGAATGGCGAAGAAGTAGCAACGCCAATGGCTGACCCTACTCCAGAAGAAATGACTGAAATTCAAACATTTATGGAGTCACCACTGGGTGCCAAATATATGAAGATCAACAATGCAGAAGGCGAAGGCAGCGCAATGGAAGTCTTAAATGGCCCTATTGAAGCTGAATTTGAGCGTTGTAACGTCGATTTAGACGGTCCACAGCCTGCATAACGCTAGATTGGCGCTATAGTCAATAATTGACCAATAAACTTGTTATCAGAAACACCGTTTTCACTCAAAAAAGCTACCAACAAAAGGAATGTAAACATGGCAGCACAAAAAGAACTTTCAGGCGCAGGTCTACGTGGACAAGTCGCTGGTAAAACCTCTCTATCTACCGTTGGCAAATCAGGCTCTGGTCTGACCTATCGCGGTTATGATGTATCAGAGCTGGCAGATAAATGTATTTTTGAAGAAGTGGCGTATTTGCTGTTATACGGCAACTTGCCTACTCAAAGCGAGCTTGACGCCTATCAAGCCAAACTAAAAAGCTTACGCGGCCTACCACAAGCGTTAAAAGACGTGCTTGAACGTATTCCAGCCGACGCACATCCAATGGATGTGCTACGTACTGGCTGCTCTATGCTTGGCAACCTTGAAACCGAAACTGATTTTGCTCAGCAAAACGATCAAACTGATCGTATGCTAGCGGCCTTCCCGTCGATTATCAACTATTGGTATCGCTTCACCCATGACAATGTACGTATCGAGACCGATACAGATGATGCCACCATTGGCGGTCATTTCTTACATTTGCTCAAAGGCGAAAAACCAAACGAGCTACACGAGAAAGTAATGAACGTCTCGCTTATCCTTTATGCAGAGCATGAGTTCAATGCTTCGACCTTTACCGCTCGTGTGTGTGCATCTACCTTATCTGATATTCATTCTTGTATCACTGGTGCAATCGGTTCACTACGCGGTCCATTGCATGGTGGAGCGAATGAAGCAGCGATGGATATGATTGAAGGCTTTAGCTCACCTAATGAAGCTGAAGAAGAGATGATGGGTATGCTGGCTCGTAAAGACAAAATCATGGGCTTTGGTCATGCCATCTATAGCGAGTCAGATCCGCGTAACGTCGTGATTAAAGGTTGGGCTGAGAAGCTGGCCGCTGACGTTGGTGACGAAGTGTTATACCCAGTATCAGTACGCTGTGAAGAAGTCATGTGGCGTGAGAAAAAGCTGTTCTGTAATGCTGACTTTTTCCATGCTTCTGCCTATCACTTTATGGGTATTCCAACCAAGCTATTCACCCCTATCTTTGTCTGTTCACGCTTGACTGGTTGGGCTGCTCACGTATTTGAGCAACGTGCTAACAACCGTATCATTCGTCCAAGTGCAGAATATACGGGTGAAGATCTACGCCCAGTACCAGATATGAGCGCGCGTTAAACGGCTGTTATTTAGCAATTATTAAGATGATTTTTGCTAAGTAATCTTATCAGCTAGCGGCAGTGCTAGCTGATACAGGTATGATGATTGAGCCTTGCTATGAGTTTTTCAGGTTTAATCGTCATACACTATCTTTTTTATAGACCACGCCCTTTTAACTTCCAATATCGCTTCTTTAGCAAAGCCTATGAGAACGAACGATGATTTTGCTAAAGGAATGAATTTTCACCCAATATCAACGCTTAACTACTTATTATAATTAGCCAACAGCCAAAGGTGACTTATGGACAACGCCCTAGTACAACCAATGAACGAACAATTCAAAAAGCCACTTCCCGGTACTGATCTTTATTACTTTGACACCCGCGAGGCTGTCGAGAGTATCGAAGCTGGCGCGTATGACAAGCTACCATTTTGCTCAAAAGTCTTGTGTGAAAACCTAGTACGCCGTTGCCCACCAGAAGAGTTAACCGATGCGCTAAAGCAACATATCGAAGGCAAGCAAGATCTAGATTTTCCTTGGTACCCTGCCCGCGTGGTTTGTCATGATATCTTAGGTCAGACTGCTTTTGTTGATTTGGCAGGCTTGCGTGATGCTATCGCTGAGCAAGGCGGTGATCCGTCTAAGGTAAACCCTATCGTGCCAACTCAGCTTATCGTTGACCATTCATTGGCCGTTGAGCACGCAGGCTTCGAAGATGACGCATTTGAGAAAAACCGTGCGATTGAAGAGCGCCGCAACGATGACCGTTTTCACTTTATTAACTGGTGCCAGTATGCCTTTGACAATGTAAACG
>CAJXUF010000229.1 GCA_913061175.1 uncultured Psychrobacter sp. | reverse complement strand
ATCTACACACTGCATATCGTCGGCAGCGTCAGATGTGTATAAGAGACAGGTCTTTCAGGATACCCATCACTACCTAGTGCACAGTCATTGGCGACAAAGTGGTTTGTACTTAGTGAATTACCGTTCCTGCTGTTGGCATTTGTTTGATTCAATGCTGCTTCAACCACAACATGACGACCTTGACGAATATCAATGTTGGTTTGATTTTTGGCCACCGATTCGTTTTGGTCTTTTGTATGTAGCCCCATGATTGGGCGCTGCCAGTTATACATCATGGCAAGATGGGCCCAATTGCTTAGCACATCTAGTTGGGCGATAGCCGCGCTAAGCTGTTGTAGTTCAGCTAAATGTTGGTTTAATTGAGTGAGCAGCTCTTGATACAGCTGCTTTTCACGCGCTAATGCCAAGGACTGGGCACTTAGATACTCTGTCTCGACTTCCTTTAGCTCATCAGTGATAAAGCGCTCACTGCTTTTAAGCGTTTGCCGACGGATAAAGTGGGCAGGGGCATTCTTCGCCTGCATTTTGGGCAATTCAAAATAGAAGCCGCTAACTTTATTAAAGCCAACTTTTAGACTCGGTAATTGATTGTCTTGACGAGCACGCTCGACCATCTCGTCTAGCGTCGATTGAATATTGTCATGCAAATGGGTAAGGCGATCAAACTCTTCATCGTAGCCCGCTGCTAGCATTCCTCCATCACGAATGTGTGCAGGTGGTTCAATGACAATAGCGCGCTCGATTAATTTGGCGACGGATTGAACAGCAGGTAGTTGATCTGGCAATTTCTGCATTAGCATTGGTAGCAGGCCAGCGTCTTCATGACTGATACCCGATGTTGTCAATAGAGTAGTCAGCTGGGCGCTGCTAGCGATACCATCGGCAAGCTTACGTAAGTCACGAGGTTTGGCACTCATTAGCCCGATTCGACTGCTGATTCGTTCAATATCGCCAATAGTATTCAGCGTTTCTCGTAAACGTGTAACCAGTAAGCTATCTTTTACATCTCGGTTTGATTCAATTGAGTCACTCTCTGGGCTTAGCAAGCAAGTTATCGCATCTAGACGCATATTGATACGTGAATGCTGACGCAGTGGACGCTTCATTTGCTGCACGAGTAAACGCTTGCCCATCGGGGTCTGACAGTGATTTAGCACAGATATTAAAGAAGTGCCGTTGCTACTAACAGGGGTAAATAGCTCGAGATTTTGTTGGCTGTTAGCATCGATAATTAGGTAGTCATCACTGTACTCGACGATGAGTTGGTTGACTTGAGGCACATGACGTTGCTGAGTCTGACGCGCATAGTGGATAAGCGCAGCGCAGCTGGTTTGCGCAAGTGGAGCCTCATGAATGCCCAACCCATCGAGACGCTGGACTTCGAACTGCTGACAAAGCGTGTCACTGGCATGCGCACGATGAAAGTCATTGGCAGCGACTTCTATAATAGGGCAGTCCAGATTTTGTCGTAACCACAGTAGCCACTCTGAATCAGTGCCATCAATACTGCCGCCAACGCCACCAATACTATCGCTGAGTGCTTCACTAATGATGCATTCACTGGGTGCAAAACGTGCCAATACAGTCAGCATTTGAGTTTGCAAACCATCTATATCGCTTTTATCTGCTATCAATGTCTGGGTAGTCAGTGTACCTGCAGCCAAATCCATCTGGCTAACGGCTGCTTGTAACGTCTGGCTGTTGTCTAGCGTTTTCATAGTCGCAATATCGATGGCGACCACAGTTGGCGTATGATTAGGTGCAATCAATGCGTCATCAGTAATAGTACCTGCGGTAAGCGTTTTAACTACTTCGCGGCGCATGATGCTACCAGCAGCAGACTTGTTTTTGTTTTTTTTCTGTTTATCGCCCATCGCAGGGACATTGGACTTATTATCAGCGTTACCAGTTGTCGATTCGTCAATTTGCTCACATACAACTACTGTCTGACCAGCCGCGATCAAGCGTGCCATATAGCTATCGGCTGCATGAAACGGTACGCCCGCCATAGCTATCGTGTTGCCTGCTTTATCCATACCACGGCGTGTCAATGTGATATCTAATATTTGCGCCGCTCGCTTAGCATCGTCAAAGAACAGCTCATAGAAATCACCCATCCGGTACAAGAGCAATGCTTGTGGATAGTTGGCTTTCATGGTTAGATATTGCACCATCATTGGCGTATGGTCTGCTAGGTTATAGACGGCATTGCCTATACTTAAGCAGTCAGAGGTCTCTTGTTTTGATAAGGGTTTTTCTGATGAAGTAGGATTTGACGACTGATTTTGTACAGATGGCTTTACGGTCATGCAGAGTCTCTTATAGTGCTTTAATGATTGGTAATGAGTATTTTGTGATAGAGATACTAAAGGGTGATTTGTCTTATTTATGAGTTTGATATATAGCTTTGGCTTTATCAATATGCCAGTTACTTATAGATAAATGGCTCAACGACAAATTTTGAGCTAAGACGTAGCGATAGCAAGCGTATGAAAGTCGAACCGCGACAAATAAATAAAGTCGCTGAAAAAGCTAAGAAATTTAACAAGGTATTCGCTATTTTAACACGTCCTACTAGGTTTTTACTGTGGCAAATATCTACTCGCTGCCCTTGTATCCATCAGCGTCATAACCATATATAATGACGGCACACTTAATTGGGCGATACTAAATTAGGTAGTACTTAGTCGGGTGATGACAAGGCAGAGAGCTAAGCTTTGGCTAATGCGCACTAATTATCGAATATTCCATAGGTCAAAAAATTATGTTATCAAAGATTATAGGCAGTGTGGTTGGCACCAAAAATGACCGCGAATTAAAACGCATGCGTAAAGTGGTCAGCAAGATCAACGCACGAGAGGCTGAAATACAAGCCCTGTCTGATGAGCAACTACAACAAAAAACTGAAGAATTTAAAGCCAGACATCAAAAAGGCGAAAGCTTAGATGCATTATTGCCAGAAGCATTTGCTGTCTGCCGCGAAGCATCGTTACGTGTCAACGGCATGCGTCACTATGACGTGCAGCTGATCGGTGGTATCACCTTGCACGAAGGTAAAATCGCTGAGATGAAAACTGGTGAAGGTAAAACCCTAATGGGCACCTTGGCCATGTACCTAAATGCGATCAGCGGTAAAGGGGTTCATCTGGTCACGGTCAACGATTATTTGGCTGCGCGTGATGCTGAGCTAAACCGTCCGTTGTTTGGGTTTTTGGGTATGACTGTTGGTGTGATTTACTCACAGCAGCCACCACAAGAAAAAATCGAAGCTTATCAAGCTGACATTACCTATGGTACCAATAACGAATATGGTTTTGATTATCTGCGCGATAACATGGTCTTTAGTCTTGTTGAGAAAAAACAGCGCCCGCTAAACTTTTGTATTATCGATGAAATTGACTCAATCTTGATTGATGAGGCTCGTACGCCGCTTATCATTTCAGGGCAAGCTGAAGATTCATCACGCATGTATGCGCTGATTAATACGATTATTCCTGTGTTGATTCGTTCAAAAGATGAAGAAGCAAACAAGAATAATGAAGAAGAAGACTTCTGGATTGATGAAAAGAATCGTCAGATTGAGATTAGCGAAAAAGGCTATGAAAAAATCGAGCGCTTCTTAATCGAAGTAGGTGAGCTGGGTGAGAACGAAAGTCTATATCTGTCTCTTATACACATCTGACGCTGCCGACGATATGCAGTGTGTA
>CAJXUF010000228.1 GCA_913061175.1 uncultured Psychrobacter sp. | reverse complement strand
GTCGGCAGCGTCAGATGTGTATAAGAGACAGCATACCGAACGTATGTGGCTAATATAAATAGCGAAAATACCAACTGTAGTGGTAAGCAAATGCTAAGTGTCACGCCCAAATCTTAATGAGACAAATAGTTTCAAATCAAAAAGACAGGGACTACTCTCAATAGGCGTCAGTTAATGGGTAAACCATCACGCTATTAATAGGCATACACAAAGGTAGCTACGTGCTAAAGAAAACTCATGTGATGAGTGTCTATAGCGGAATTACGAATAAGCACTAAGCCATGATGGCATGACCCGAACTCGATTTAGACAGCCTTATCAGCTGTAACAAGCAATAGTTAGGAAGTCTCTACTTATCTATTGCGATTGATGTGTTACTAAGCAGTATTAATAAATAAAAATACATATTTGTTAAGTACCTGTAACATATTTGCGCGATAAGAGTAACCTATTATGTCACCAACCTCAAACATTATCCGATATTTACCAGACAATGCCCGAAGATGATATATAAGTATTTATTCAAAGAGATTTAATAAAGCATTGAAAGATAGGGTTTTATTATGAGAAGCATCGAGTGATATATCACTATGAGCTAAATTATAACTATGAGTAAGTAACTGAAGCTTTCATTAGAAAAAATAGATAATGAGCGATAGACGGGTTCTCTCAATGAACAAGTAGAAGTGAATTTTTATATATTATCTTGTTTGGTATAGTAAGTGACTCGATTATCACGTAAAAATCCAGCCAATCCAAGGCCATAACGCTCAGCCACGCGCACGGCTGTACTGGTAGGTGCTGACATGCCAACTAGCCACGGGATTTGACTTCGAATAGACTTTTGAACCAGTTCAATAGAGAGACGCGAAGTCATAAGCACACAGCTAACGTTTGCTTTTTGGCGTAACTGCCAGCCAATAAGTTTATCGAGTGCATTATGGCGGCCTACATCCTCAAACAAGTATAGCTGCTGATTATGTATCGTTGCTGCGGCGTGTACTGCACCTGTCAGTTGATGCGTATGCTGCGTGGCATCCACTTGTTGACGTAGTGCCAATAGGGAGTCAAGACTTGGTGCGCTCGTTTGAATGCCATTTATACCTTTCTGTCGGTTATATTCATATTGCAAACGATCTTGAGAGTAAGCACTTAAATCAGGCAAAGCTTGGGTTAGTCCAGTAATACCGCACATACCGCAGCCTGTACGTCCTGCAAGCTGACGTTTTTGTGCTTGGATACGTTGATGGCAGCGTTGGCTCAATACTAGTTCCACGACATAGATATCGTAATCTTGAAATTGTTCTAAGCTTTGCTCAATTGATACTGAGTCAAGGCTTTCATCATTCGAATCTTGAGCAAACTTCTGGTAGCTAGCGATATCTGCAAGGTGAGTCACTTCCCAGTCGAGTAACTCGTGACTGTATTGAATTAAGCCTTCGCTAAATAAGAACCCAACAGCCAAATACTCTAACTGATGAGGACTGGCCATCAGCACAGCATAATGAATCCCATTAATAATGATAGAGACTGCGGCTTCGACTGCTAAGCTAGTGGTCTGCGACTCGATTTGAAGATGAGAGTCATGATTAGGGTCACTACTAACTGACGGGTAATGATGCTTTTGTGCTAAGTGACTACGAGCAAGTGGTGTCTCTGATAACCTCTCATCGTTAGATGATTTAGGTACAACTCTCTTAATGTCGTTTGAGTTATCTATCATAGCGGGGTCGATAAGAGCCTCACTTTGCTCAGCATTATTTTCAATGGTTATCACGGTTTATCATGGCCTAAAATTATGAGCGTGCTTATGGTCATCTAGAGGGAGAGCCAATGAAAATATTATTCTCATTAGCTCTCCGCAGTATGATTTACGCAGGTGTCGCGATCGACGTATTTGCCTCTACGCGCTCTAAAACGACGGTCGTCGATTTGTACGCTGGGATATGAGAGTCTGGCGCATGTGTCTCTAAATCAAAGAGGTCATTGCACTCAGGGTAATAAGCAGCAACAGCGTTAGAGGCAATATCCATCTCGCTCAATACCAATGGGCCTAATACGCGTGGTTGCTCTAGGCTATCTTTAGCACGCTGGCGAGTGACCATAACACGGTCACCTTTTTGCCAACCCAAACGGCTTATTTCATCGGGATGCATGAATAGCACGTCACGACGATCCGTTTGACGATAGCGGTCTTTAAACCCGAAAATCATAGTGTTGAATTGGTCATGGCTGCGGACACTGGTCAATTGCCAAACTTTTTGTGCTGTATCTGCATGCTCATCGATATCGTTTGAGGCTGCCATTTGTGCTGCGACAAAAGTAATCGGATATTGCGGTACTTCAAACTGAGCTTTGCCGCTTTCGGTATTCCATACACGATGACGCGCCGCATGATACAAATGAAAGCCACGCTCAGAGGTGCGAATACGCTGATTAAAGTCTTCAAATCCGTTAATCGCTTGAGCGATATAGTCTCGAATAATATCGAAATCCTCACTCATTGCCAGCCAAGGAATAGACGAGTCGGCGCCGAGTACATGAGTCGCGATATCCGCTACGATTTGCGCTTCAGATTTTAGAGTATCACTAACAGGTTTGAGCTTACCTTGAGTAGGTACGATCTGACACATGGAGTCTTCGATAGTGGCAAATTGCTCACCCTTTGTTGTGACAATACGTTCGGTACGGCCTAAGCAAGGTAGGATCAAATTGTTAGCACCGGGGTATAGCATGGTCTCATTGAGCTTAGTACCGACAAATATATTAAGCTGAGTAGTGGTTAAGGCTTGCTCAATCGCGCTGGTATCAGGGGCGGCCACTGCATAGTTACCACCCATGCCCATAAAGACTTTCAATTTACCTGCGATAAGAGCCTTGGCACCTGTGACGACATCGTAGCCATGCTCTTGCGGCATAGGGTACTCAAATACTCGCTCTAAACTGTCTAGTAAGCTTTTGCTAGGACGCTCATGGATACCCATAGTGCGATCGCCCTGTACGTTGGAGTGCCCACGTACTGGAGATGCACCGGCGCCATCAATACCGATCATGCCCATCAGCAGGAGCAAGTTGGTAATCATCGCGACATTATCATCACCCTGTACGTGCTGAGTAATGCCCATGCCCCAAGTGCAAATCGTTGCTGGACTATCAGCTACTAACTCAGCGAGATTGATAATATCTGTCTGAGAAATACCGCAGCCAAGCGTGATATCTGCCCATGATTGCTCTGTCAGCCACTGTTTTAGAGGTTCAAATCCTGAAGTATGAGTGGTAATAAAATTATGATTGATTTTATCGTTTTCAATTAACCACTTGGCAATGCCTGTCAATAGCGCTGCATCACCGCCGATTTGAATTTGAATAACGTCATCGACCATGTCAGCACTTTGACCGGCTGCCATGTGTGTTGGTTTTTGCGGATTTCTGAACTTGCTTAAACCTTGTTCACGCATCGGGTTGATTGAGATGATTCGACAGCCTTGCTCATGCGCATGGGCGAGCATCTCTAGCATACGTGGATGGTTGGTCGCTGGGTTTTGCCCAAACATCAATATCAGCTTGGCTTGCTCAAAATCTTCTAGCATGACCGTCGCTTTACCAATACCTAGCTGTCTGCTTAGCATTACTGAGGTTGGCTCGTGACACATATTTGAGCAATCAGGCAAATTATTGGTACCAAAGCAGCGTACGAACAATTGAAATAAGAAGGCAGGCTCGTTAGTCACACGGCCTGATGTATAAAATCTGTCTCTTATACACATCTGACGCTGCCGACGATATGCAGTGTGTA
>CAJXUF010000227.1 GCA_913061175.1 uncultured Psychrobacter sp. | reverse complement strand
TCGGCAGCGTCAGATGTGTATAAGAGACAGGTATATAAATTATGTCTTGCTGTCTGATGTTTATACTACTGTAGTAATAAGCACTGCCGCCGACGTTTATACTGGAGACGTATTTTTACCCAATGTTAGAGTGTCATAGTCTCTCATTAAGAACAGCGCCAAACAGGCTGCCAGCATTGGCCATGCAGCAAAGAACAATAAGTTATCAAAAGGCGTTAGGTAAAGACCAAAAGATGCAAAAGTAGAGGCGGCATGTAGTAATAAAATGATGCCGTACGTCCACTTTTTGAATAGACCCATGACAAACGAGAAGATAAGAATGATTTGTAAGCTACCAATCAGGTAAACAATAGTGATGCCTAAATTTTCTAAAGCGTAGAATTTAGCAAATACATTGGCGGCATGCTCAGGATTTACGAATTTGTCGAGTGTCCAAAAGAAGAACACGATGAAAACACCAAGGCGAAGAAACAATAGTGAGAGTGGCAAATGTTTTGGCATGAATTATCTCTTTTTGAGAAAAAGTAAAAGTGAATTGGAACAAATTAAGCAAATAAAACGGGCACGATGGCACCGAACTATCAGGTAACAAACATAGGTAAAATATGAACAATATTGAGCAATTACTCAAAAATAAACAAAGTATTACCACAAAATGTACTAAAAACGCATTGTAGTAGTTATTGAATAACTGTTCAAGTTGATTATATCCATATTCTGGCAATTAGAGCGCTAGGTTACCTTCTTTAACCAAACCAGCAATGTTAGGTTAAAGAAGCCCGATTTGTGTACGTTTGATTGAGTCTATCGACACATTTAACGTTTATTTTGCGCTATAAAGATTTGCATAACCCGTATAAACGCAAAAAGCCCTTTATAGAACGTAAATTCCATAAAGGGCTTTTGAGGGAATGCTTATAACACTATAGTAAAGCCAACAGCAGTAAAATAATGCCTTACCACATCAAGTCATCTGGAATCACATAAGCGGCATAAGGATCGTCTTCTGCCAATGTTTCCTCAGCAGTGTCGTTTGACACAACCATAAAGCCTTCCATTTTTGAATCGATACGGTCAGCCAATGGACGAGGCAATAGCGCGTAGCTCTCTTCCAAACGTGCGATAACCACGTGACCGGCCACGATTTGATCGTAGAGTTTCTGAGTGATAGCGATTTTCTTTACTTTGGACTCATCGACAAACTGATAGCTAACTTCACCTTCTGTCTCAGTAATCTGATGCTGCTTAATCATTTGGACAATATTGGCCTTTAATGCTTTCTCTTCCAATACGCGCTGTTTCTCTTGATTAAGCTTTTGATCCTTTTCTAGCTTTTGAGCTTGCGCTTCTGCCAACGCTTTTTTTGCTTCGACGCTTTCTGAGTCACCAGTACGCTTGGCATGTTGCGTTTGCTTGCTGATCTTCTTGGCCTTTTTGCTATCAACCAAGCCAGCCTTTAATAATTGAGCCTGTAGGGCATTTTTTGCCATAATTCAATCACCTAAATAACGATACCGAAATCATAAATGCTAAAAAATACATTGTAGCAAACTTTCCTAGCGCATGTGGTCAGACGATGATAAGACTTTATATATAGCTAGGTATCAGTCTGCGGTGAGCCATGCACGATGCTGTCAGTAACAAATTGCAATTATTGCAAAAGGGTCGCACACATCGCTGGATGAAGCCGTGTAAATTGGTTATTATCAAATGAAGGGGAAAATTTGCTTTATAAGAGGATTTCTGCAAGGTAACTGTTGTGAAGTAAGTAAAATATACCCTACCCAGAGAGCATAGCTTGGTCAGGACTAACAAGCTGTATAGGATTAAATAATTAAATTTAAGGACAGATTATGACAACATCACAGCACATTTTAGCCTGTATTGACGGCTCGGCAGTGACTGAATCGGTTTGTGACTATGCAGCATGGTATGCCAGTAAATTAAACGTACCTGTTGGGTTATTACATGTCAGTGACGTGCCTGCTTCAGTTAGGCGTGACTTGTCAGGCGCGATAGGCATCAATAGTCGTCAGTTTTTATTAGAAGAGTTGTCCCAATTGGATGAGCAAAGAGCAAAAGTCGTCAACAGCTATAGCAATGCATTGGTACAAGATGCAAAAAGCCACATTCAAAGCAGTTTCGCTGATGTCAATGTTCGCGTTTATCAACGCCACGGCAAACTGCTTCCTAGCATTGAGCATTTCAAAGAAGAAAATCGTGCGATTGTGATGGGACGCCGCGGAGAGGATCATAAGAACAGTCGGATTAATATTGGTAGTCAGATTGAGACGGTCGCTCGTGGGTCAGATATTCCTATATTGATTTGCTCAGAAAAATTTGAAGAGCCAAGCTCCTATATGATTGCCTTTGATGGTAGTAAGACCTCTATTAAAGCGGCACGAATGGTGTCAAAAAGTCCACTATTAAAAGGTTTAAAAGGTCACATCGTGATGGTGGGCAATCATAACGACGCCGCCAAACAAAGTATGAGCGCCGCCGCTGCACAGTTAGAAGATGCAGGGTTTGTCGTTGAAGCACATCACTTATATGCTTCTGATGCGGTGGATGGATTGTTAAAGTTTCAGGTAGAGAACAATGTCGACATTATGGTGGTGGGTGCGTACGGACATTCGAAATGGCAGCAACTGTTTCTCGGAAGTACAACGACAGAAATTATCGCTAGCACGTTATCGCCGGTCATTCTAGTGCGGTAATAACGTCATATATTTGTGTTTATCGTCTAGGGCGTGTCCTCAGTTTTATATTGTGGGTACGCCCTAATTGTTTAATATCTTTGGAATATTTTATGCTAATTAATGCAGATTTTTCACAACGTGCTTCACTGGCCCCCGAAGCACATCAATGGATTAAGTCACCACAAAATGGTGTGGAGCGTGTCATGCTTGATCGTGTGGGCGCAGAGAAGGCTCGCGCTACCAGTCTTGTACGTTATGCGCCAAACTCTTACTTTCCGCATCATCTGCATCCAGGCGGCGAAGAGATATTGGTATTGTCAGGCACTTTTTCTGCAGATGACACTCATTATCCAGCAGGTTGGTATCTACGTAACCCACCATCTTCAGGTCATAGACCGTATAGTGATGAAGGTGCTGTCATTTTCGTCAAGTTACGGCAAATGTCGTCTGACGAAACGCAGCACGTGGCTATCGACACTTATAATGATGCTAATTGGCAGCAACAAGGCAACCGTACTATCTGCCCGCTTTTTTCTGATGGGGTAGAGCACGTTAGTCTACAGCGTATCGATGCAGGCGAGTTGCTATTCACCGAGACAGTCCATGGCGGTGCAGAAATATTAGTTGTAGCAGACGAGCTAATAGAGGGTGGACAGGTATATCAGCAGAATAGCTGGATACGCCTACCGGTAGATGAAAGCGTACAAATAAAAGCAGGGATAGAGGGCGCGACGATATACCTAAAAACTGGCCATCTTAATCATGTCATCGGTTTAGACATTGAGGAAACTTAAATAATATTTATTAATTGTATAGACAAAATATAAAAATAATTTGGTACTTCTAATTCTTAATTATGACGTACCAAATTATCACTTCATAAAATTAATATATTATAAGCAATACTCGTTTTTGTGTGAACTTCATCAAAAAAAGATACCAAGTATCATCTTTTCTTATCTGCCTTCGAAAAATTCTAACCTTTCAAATAGCTTTTTCTGAAAAATTAGCCTAAGCAATTAAATAGAATGACTTTGCACAGCACTTTTAGATAATATTGTCTTTTTACCATCAAAACTCTATTCATTTTTATGGTAAATGAGAATTAATATTATTTATATTTTTATTAAA
>CAJXUF010000226.1 GCA_913061175.1 uncultured Psychrobacter sp. | reverse complement strand
AGATGTGTATAAGAGACAGATCATTGGTCCTTCGATCTCAATGTGCAGCCGCGCTTGCTCATCAGTGCTAACCTTAACAAATCGACGTTTGAGCTGAAATAGCTCTAAATAATCAACAAAATCTGAACGAATAAAACGCAGACCGCGTAGATAATCAAGCTCATCTTGTAAGAATCTAAGCTCACATAAGCTATCTAGTTGCTCCTCTAATGCGTCTTTAATAGAGGCAAGCGGATAGGCAGAATCATCATTATTGCGGCAGCGAAAGCGATATACGCCATGAGTCTGTGGAAATTGATGCAACATAGCTTGTAGCATGGTGAATTTGTACAAATCATTATCAAGCAATGAAGTAATAATAGGTGCATAAGAAACGGTCATGCTATGGCCTTAAAAGTGCAAAATAAGAAACAAACGTCATTTGATAGACAAAGCGACATCATATGTGGACGATAAACAATACACGCTCATTCATTATGAGCCATCGATAAACCGTTCAGTATAACGAAGTTTGGTATTTATTTCAGAGTTCACTTTTGATTGCCGAAAAAGAACAGTAAAATTCCAATAAAACAATTACTCAGACCATTCATAAAAACATCGTATAAGTCTATCAAGGCAATCTATTCATGGATGATTATCACAGCTTACGCTTTTGCACTCATAAACTGCTCGACATAGTCATCAGCAGGATTGTGCCGCAACTCGCTTGGCGTGCCCGTTTGTATGAGTCGACCGCCATTTAGCATACTGATACGCTGACCTACTTTGACAGCTTCATCGATATCATGGGTAATAAATACAATGGTTTTGTTTAATCGCTCTTGCAATTCGAGTAGTTGGTCTTGCAGCTGAGCGCGAATGAGCGGATCAAGTGCAGAGAACGCTTCATCCATTAGTAAGATTGGATTGTCCGTCGCTAAGGCGCGAGCCAGACCAACGCGCTGCTGCATTCCCCCTGACAACTCGTCAGGGTAGCTGTTCTTCAAATTTGATAGACCGACTTCATTCAGCCAATGTCGAGCCGTTTCATGTCGCTCGTTTGCGCTCATCTTTCGGACACGCAGACCATAAGCAACGTTTTGTATGACCGTCATGTGCGGCACTAAGCCGAAATGCTGAAAAACCATACTGACGGTCTGCTGACGATAATGCTGCAACTGCTTATCGTTGAGCGCTAAAATGTTAATAGCGGTAGCAGAGCTTTCTTCTACTGCCGTACTTGTATTATCTGTCGCTGATTGCCTATCAGCCATTGTATGAGTCGCATCTTCTCTATTCAGAGCAGTATCTACCCATATCTCACCACTGGTTGGATCTATCAAGCGGTTAATATGGCGTATCAGCGTTGACTTGCCAGAGCCTGATAGCCCCATAATACAATGCAACTCGCCTGCCTTAATATCTAGATTGATATCATAAAGACCAACTGAATAGCCCGTTTGCTCTTTTACTTTGATGCTATCCATACCCTCAGCCAGCAATGCCAATGCAGACTGTGCTTGCGTACTACTGGCATTATAAATCTTACTGATATTTTTTAATTGGATATGATTCATCGGTGCTCTCACTATTTACGTGGTTTTTAGTATTAGGGCTTCGGTCGATTACCATGGATTCAGTCATATACCACTAGATAATTTTTTATCCAATCGGACGTCTGCCAGCTTCTATGGTTTTTTGACGGGTACGCTTACCTTGACCAAATGCTTGCGTAATACGGTCAATGATAATGGCAACGATAACGATGGCCGTACCTGCTTGTAGACCCTGACCGATATTGAGCGTTTGGATAGATTGCAATACGTCTTCACCAAGCCCAGGAGCACCAATCATTGAGGCCAATACCACCATGGCAAGTGACATCATCACAGCCTGATTGATACCTGCCATAATACTGGGCAACGCTTGTGGCAATTTAATCCAGAGAAGTAGCTGCAAATGCGTACTACCAAAGGAGCGTCCTGCTTCGACCATTTCATGATTGACTTGCGTAACCCCTAACGTCGTCAGACGAATCAAGGGCGGCAACGCATAAATCACGGTAGCGAATAACGCAGGCACTTTACCAATACCAAACAGCATCAGCACTGGTATGAGATATACAAAACTCGGCATGGTCTGCATGATATCTAGCACTGGCGTCACAATCTTGCGTAGCAGTTTGCTACCTGACATAGCAATACCGATAGGAATACCAATCACCACCGTGACCAGTACCGATACGATAAGCAGCGCTAAAGTATCGATCAGTGCGCCCCATAAACCAAAAGCACCTATCAAAAATAGCCCTGCACCACATGCCAGCGCGAACCAAATCTTGCGGACACCAAGCCAGCCAAGCACAGTCACAAATGCAATAATCAGCCAAGGCGGGATAACCGTTAATAATCGTTCAATAGGTAGTAGCAAATAAGTAAGCGCCATCGTGCTAATAGTACGAAATACATCGCCATAGTTTTGAACGACGTTTGCTAAGGCGTTATTGAGCGGGGTCTCAAGTGACCATGAAGGAAAGCTTGATGCGAGCGCTGACTGATTGATACTAGATGCAGTTGCTTCTGTAGAGATAGCACCCGTTGAGCTAAGGCCTAACTTGGTAGCGAGATTAGTAGCAGCCTCATCGGATAACCATGCTTGCCAAACCTCTGGGTTGTCACGCAAAAACACTATGGCTTGCTCATCGCCAGTGCGTTTACTTTCGCTCATCTCCAAGATAGCACCGTTGAGCTCATCAGAGGTAAATTGCACCTTTTTAAAGACAGCTGCTAGTTCAGGATTAGATTCGACAAACGGGGTAGAAACGGCAATACCTAACGGTGACACTGGGAATCCTGACACGCAATCCATCTTACCATCAGCGAGCAGCAGATTTTGCCAACAAGCATCCTCATAAGCTGGGAACTCTAATGGCGCAAGGTCATATTTTGCCATTAGCCCAGTGGGCTGCCAGTAGTAAAATAACAGTGGCTTATGCTGTTCGAAAGCGGAGGCAATTTCAGCATCGAGAGCAGCACCCGTACCAGGGTGTGCATTGTTAAAGAGACTGTCTAGACCGGTGGTTTTTAGCAAACGTGTGTTAAAAATCTCACACGTCCAACCAGAGGGACAGTTCATAAAGCGTGATCTACCAGGGTCTTCAGGGTCTTTGAATAGCTCAGTATATTTAGGCAAATCTTGATAGCTGCGTAGTCCTGGGTTTTCTTCCAAGACGTATCGCGGGACATACCAGCCTTGAGTTGCACCACCTTTTAGCGTATCACCGATGATGGCTACTTTATTCTGCTCAATGGCTTTTTCCATGATTGGCGAGCGACCAACCCACTGCTCCCCGATGACCTGAATGTCATTCTGTGAGAGCGCTGTATCAAGTGCAGGCCCTGCTCCTGGCACTTCTTCTACCGTACAACCGTATCCATCTTCTACGATATGTCTGAGTACGCCGGAGGTGAACTGCCCACTCTCCCATGTCAGTGCCCCAAATTTAATCGTTGAGTTACAGGTAGCAGACGCCGATACAGGCAGTAGTATCGCGCTCATCCACAGTAAGCTTAATGCAATCCATTGGCGCATACTCTTTCCTATTATTATGTTGTATCGGCATGAAATCACCATTGAAACAATAGAACTAAAAAACAGCTAAACGTCGCTATATCAAGTTTACCAATGCTAGCCATAGACCATTCAGCTACTATCTACTGTTGTTTAGACTTACTACAAAGTGTAGCGATTTATAGAAGTGATGACAAACGCTTATTTGTCGATTAACGCATTAGATAAATTTACGATAATTTTGATAAAGCTCTTAAGATAAGTCGCTCTTAATTTTAGAAATCCATGTTTATAAATTCATATTTTAGACAAAAAAATAGCACCTATCTGGATAGGTGCTGTCTCTTATACACATC
>CAJXUF010000225.1 GCA_913061175.1 uncultured Psychrobacter sp. | reverse complement strand
ACACACTGCATATCGTCGGCAGCGTCAGATGTGTATAAGAGACAGTTATATAGATACAACGTGCTGCCAGAGAGCAGATTGGCACTGGCATCTATCTGGTTCCATTCTGCGATATCACGCCAGCTAACCCCTGCTCGACTCGCAATGTTCGAAAGCGTATCGCCACGTTTTACCGTATAAGTGGTACGTGCGCCCTGTGGTTTTGGCTTACTTACCGAGGTTTTGGCAAAGCTAAGTTTTTTCTCTGCACCACTCGCTTCTAAGATAGACTGCTGTGTTTGTACGGCTGATAGATTGATGTTGCCGTCAGCATTGATGACATTGGTCTCAGAAGTATTTCTACGGATTTGATTGGCGATGAAATCACGCTCTTCTTTGCTAAGCGGTGGCTCTTGGACAATCGTATTGTTCTGAGTAATCTGAGCTGAGGTAGTCGGTAGACTGTTACTGCTCTTAAGCTCAGCATTGATTTTGTTAGTCTCTGCTGTGGTCAGTGGTGGCTCAGTACGAGCTGAAGAATTGCCACTGTATACCGAGCTGCTAGTTGGCGTCGCAGATGGTGAGATGTAGCTGGTAGTCTGCTGAGGTACACTTGCGTTAGCGGCATAATCAGCCAATGCACTACCAGTAGACGGTAGTGATGAGGCAGTATAGGGTTTGTTATTATAGCTTGGCGTAGTCGCTGTCGTGCTTGAGCTACCTGCGTTGTTTGAGGCGAGTACATTGCCTGTACCGTTACCTCTGAGCCCACTTAATTTGGCATCAGCATTGAGGCTGACGTCGTTAGGAATGATGACACGCTGTGGACCTGAAGAATCAACGCGGCCTGATGTCAGTGCAGTGTTTAGACGCTCTAGCTCATCATAGCTGACTCCAGTTAACTGCGATACTTCTGCCAAGCTCACACCATAGTTAACAGGTACGCTGCGAAAATGCTGACGGTTAGCGATAGCGGGTAAATACACACCATACTGCTCAGGCTTAGCGACGATTTCGGCTACAGCTAAGAAACGCGGAACATAGTTCATCGTTTCAGTCGGTAATTGAAGTGACCAGTAATCTGTTGGCAGTCCGCGCGCTGCGTTGGCATCAATTGCTTTTTGTACACGGCCAGGTCCAGCGTTATAAGCAGCCAATGCTAGCTCCCAACTACCAAACTGGTTGTGCAGTGCTGTCAAAAAGTCATAGGCAGCACGTGTCGATTCGATCACATCGCGACGACCATCATAAGTGCTGCTTTGGTTCAAGCCATAGATACGGCCTGTACTTGGAATAAACTGCCATAAGCCCGCAGCTGCCGCACTACTCGTACCACTTGGATCGTAAGAGCTTTCGATAACTGGTAACAAGGCAAGCTCTGTTGGAATATTGCGACGCTCTGCCTCTCGTACCGTATGATAGATATAACGACTGGCACGTGCAGTTAGGCGATTGAGATAATCCTGTCTACTGGTAAACCAGCTTTTTTGACCTTCAATGCGCTGATTATAGATTGGCTTACCACCATTCATGCGATAGCCTGCGCGTAGACGATTCCACAAATCACCATATTGCTGAATAGCAAGCTGGTTACCTTCTACCATGGTCATGTCAGTAGCTTCTAACAAGTCAGCCAACTCATCCAAACTCTCTGCATCCAAAAACGCAGTTGAGTAGTCTGCACTACCTGTATTAGCCCCTTGACTGGCAGGACTTTTGGTAATGACAGATGAGCTATTGGTCGCACCTTTGTTTTTTACCGCTGATGTATTGCTACACGCACTAATCAGTAAAGTGGATACCGCAAGCGTCAATGGCAACGCAATAAATGAGCGAGAGTGTGATAGCACAGTAGACATGATATTGGAGGTTTCCTAACGACAGAAATTAATAAGATAAAGTTGATAGATAGTATAGTATGCAATGTAAAGCAAAGACTAGCCTAATATAAAAGATAATAATAGACGCTCAAGTAGCCTATAAAACTAAGTAATGACTATTATTAGCCAACTAAGACTTTTTATAGATTGAAATCGCAGCTAGCTCAATCAGCTATTGCTTATATGGCCTATTGTATTTTGAATCTTGCTTGGTCAATAGCGACTTAATTAATAGCCACCTGAGACACGGCACGTAAGAGCACTGCATTACCAGTAGACAAGGTCAAGGTCACACGAGATGTGGTAACAAATGATACTTGCTGACCATTTTTTACCCAGCTCTCATTGGTCGTCACGTTGGCTTTGGCTTGTGAACCAGTAATTACCACATTGTCTACCGAAATATCATAGCGATAATTAGACGTATCATTCCAGCTGTTTTGAAGCAACTTTAAGTACGCATCTTTGTCTAAACTGGTAGACTTTCCCTTTCTAGATAAAGAAATAAGCGCGTCGTCCGATACTAGGCGCGATACCTGATTGATACTTTGGCTATTCGCTGATGCTTTCATTGCGGCGGCATAGTTCTGTACCAAATCTTCGGTCATAGTTGCCGCTTGTGCATTGATACTGATGGTGCTGGCTACTGCTACGATTGCAGTGATGCTGGTGCTTTTCACCAATAGAGCTAATAGCCTATTTCCCAATAATTTTTTCATGATAATCCTTAGCGATATTTTTTTCGTTAGTGTCATATAGTGACGATTAACGCTCTTTTATCATTTATTTTGGCAGTGTGTCTGTATAGATATATCTATATAAGTATACTCATATCATATGCCGAGCCTATCATCGAATTCTCACAGCCATGTGACACCCTGTGTAATTATTGCGAATAAAAACACAGGCTATCAAATCAAATACTCTTAACATTTTATGCTGCAGATTCTAGCTCAAACGGTCAGATGCTTTGTAGCTCTAGCTTGATAGTCAGCCCATAATGAGCTGACCATTGTTAAACCACAATCTTTAGAACCGACAATACTTATGTTTAAGCTATCAACGTTATAGTTTGGCTTCATGAAGGCATAGTTAAGGCTTCGTTAAGACTTAGGTTCGTTGTTACTGTCTTCATATTGCTCATCATCGCTGAGCTTCATGCCCAAACGCTCTACCCGTCTATCCATCATCTGACGAGCCAAGGCCTGCATGTCTTCGACGCGGTCTATCTCATCAACAATCTCAAGACCTAACAATGTCTCAAACACATCTTCTAACGTGACCAAGCCTTTAACTTCACCATATTCACCGACTGTAATCGCAATATGAATACGGTTTTTTAGCATCAACTCTAACAAGTCAAACAGCTTCATCTTAGAGAAGACAAAAGTGATGTCGCGCTGAAATTGCGTCAACGGCTTGTGCATAGCATGGTTAACTTTAGCCAGTAGCATGTCGGTTTTTAGGACAAAACCTGTAATGTTATCCAAATCACCATCATAGATTGGCAAGCGAGAAAACGTCAGCTTTGGACGATCAACCAATAGCTCAGCGACGGTTTTATTCTCTTCGAATGCAAGCATCACCGAGCGCGGGGTCATGATGTCTTCGACTTTAATCGCGCCAAACGCGAGCAAGTTACGAATGATACGCGACTCTAGTGGGTCAATTTGACCTGACTCTTCACCGATACTAGCAAGGGCAGCAAACTCACGGCGGCTAAAGGTTTGCGGCTCTTTACCACGTACCAATAGTTTTGTCAGACGCTCTGAGAACCAGATTAATGGGTATAGCAGCATGATGATGCCACGAACGAAATAAGCAACCAAACCACTTAGCTGACGCCAGTAAACTGTACCTAGTGTTTTTGGGATAATTTCAGACAAGAATAAGATAGCAAGCGTCATGAGGGCAGAAAACAGACCAAACCACGCACTACCAAAGACGATCGTAGCCTGTGCACCCGCACCGATAGAGCCAAGTGTATGGGCAACGGTATTTAACGTTAAAATAGCGGCTAGTGACTGGTCAATATTGTCCACCTGTCTCTTATAC
>CAJXUF010000224.1 GCA_913061175.1 uncultured Psychrobacter sp. | reverse complement strand
ATCTACACACTGCATATCGTCGGCAGCGTCAGATGTGTATAAGAGACAGGTTAGGAACGGTGCCCATTGTTTTTGGATCAAAGTTACCATGCCATTTGCAGAAGTTGATCATTTCTTGGTAAATACGGGCAAAGGTAGACTCTGGCATGACGGCTTTACAGTCATACATTTTGCCATCAGCACCCCACATTTTACCGCCTGAACGAATCATAGCTGGCATAGAAGCATCAACGATTACATCACTTGGTGAATGGAAGTTGGTGATACCTTTTGAAGAGTCAACCATGGCCAGACGTGGGCGATGCTCTTGACACGCATGTAAATCACGCTCAATCTCTTCACGTTTTGAAGCTGGTAGCGTTGAGATCTTGTCGTATAAATCTGCCATACCGTTGTTGACGTTAATACCTAGCTCATCAAAGAAAGCACCATGTTTTTCAAAAGCTTCTTTGTAGTAGATTCTAACCGCATGACCAAAGACGATAGGATGCGAGACCTTCATCATGGTTGCTTTTACGTGCAATGAGAACAAGATACCAGCTTCGCGGCAATCTTCCATTTCACGCTCATAAAACTCTAATAGTGCTTTTTTGCTCATGACCATCAGATCGATGACTTCTTTATCAAGCAAAGCAATTTTAGGCTTTAATACTTTTTGAGTACCGTCATCAAGTAACAACTCCATACGTACTGTACGAGCTTTATCTAATGTCATAGATTGCTCGCCATCGTAGAAGTCGCCGCCATGCATGTGTGATACGTGCGTGCTTGACCATTGCTTCCACTCACCCATAGAGTGTGGATGCTTACGTGCATAGTTTTTGACGGCTTTAGGAGCACGGCGATCTGAGTTACCTTCACGCAGTACTGGGTTCACTGAACTGCCTAAGCTTTTGCCATAGCGCTTGCGTAGCTCTTTTTCTTCGTCAGTTTGTGGATCTTCTGGGAAGTTAGGAATAGCATAGCCTTTGCTCTGTAGCTCTTTGATAGCGGCTTTTAACTGCTGTACAGAAGCACTGATGTTTGGCAGTTTGATGATGTTAGTATTTGGGTCTTGAGTCAGACGACCTAGCTCAGCTAAGTTGTCAGGAACACGTTGCTCTTCGGTCAAGTATTCAGGAAACTCAGCCAATATACGCGCTGCAACAGAGATGTCGCTGGTTTCAACTTCAACGCCTGCCGTTTTGGTGAATGCTTCGACAATAGGTAAGAACGACAGAGTCGCCAGCGCTGGGGCTTCGTCAGTTTTTGTATAAATAATTTTTGACATTTTAGTTAGATCTTCCTTTAGGCTGTAGTTAATAATAAAGCTCAAATATAGTGTTGAATATGCGTCAATGATACTATGCAATAATCCATGATATGGTTAGAACAAGTACTTCATATGTAGCTTCTTAGAAATTTTTAAGACAGGTCAGACATTTTCTTTTAATAATATTCATGAAAAAAGCATTTAAAGGCAACACGTTAACGGTCGGTGCAAAATTGCCTAAAAGTGAATCACTGACGCTACATTATAATCAATCCACTATAAATCCGATAGGATGTCAATCGTATACCATGAACTAAGTATACTGTTTTAGCTCGTATCCTATGGTTTCGAATTATACTAAGCTAATAACAACCTTATTCTACCAGTCATCGGCTTCGATATCATCTTTTCCATACAACTACTGTTTTTTCATGACGTTTTATGTTGATATCACTGCCCATGAACGCAGTCGTAAAAACCACCCGCGTTATCGTTGGTGGTTTTTTTATTGGGTGAAGATAAGTTTTTGCAAATTGTGACAGCAATGACGTAAAAATTTGCTAGTCTAGGTCATCAATAGATTGGTTATCGATAAATATATCGCGATTATAATAGTGACGGTGAATATGAGTTTAGAGTATGCGCTGATTAATGATACCAGCTGGCAGAGCCAAACAGAGTGGCAGACGCCAGATACCCCTTTTATGTCATTCGCTTTTTGGCAAGCACTGACTGACACCGGAGCAATTGGTGAGCAGGCAGGGTGGCTACCGATATTTATTTTGGTACATCGTGTCACAGACTATGCCGATAGTGAAGATAGTACTGATACCTTAGTAGATAGCGCGGCAGAAAATACATTGAAACCTGTGGCTGTCATGCCAGTATTTATAAAAGGTCATCATCGCGGTGAGTTTGTATTTGATCATGCATGGGCTGAAGCTTATGCGCGCTATGGTGTTGATTATTATCCGCGATTGGTCACTAGCGCACCATATACACCGATTACTGGCCAAAGGATTTGGTTGGCAAAAGGTGAAACCTTAAATGAACATATCCTAAAAGCTGCCATTGCAGGTATCGATGATATCGCTCAACAAGTGGGCGCTTCCAGCTGGCATGGACTATTTGTGACACCTGAGCTTGCCTCTATCGCCACCACATCTATGCCAACTGAAATTGATGTGGAGCTTGCCATAGCGGCTCAAGAAAGCGGCGTAGAGTCAGCTGTTATTGAGCTACCGATATTTGAGCGTCAAGGTTGCCAGTTCTTATGGCAAAACAAAGACTTACTTAATGACAGTAAGCCATTTGCAGATTTTGATGCGTTTTTGATGACCTTAAAAGCTAAAAAGCGTAAAACCATTCGGGCTGAGCGCCGTAAAGTTGTCGAGCAAGGCGTTAGTTGCCAGCGCAAGTGCGGAGATGCCATTAGCGATGCTGATTGGAAGGCTTTTTATCACTGTTATGTGATGACCTATGCAGTACGCGGACAGCAGCCTTATTTGACGATAGATTTTTTTATGTCATTGGCAGCGAGCATGCCTGAGCATATAATGCTTGCGCAAGCACTCGACGCCAGTGGTGAGATTATCGCGAGTAGTTTGTTCTTGCATGACAGACCTGATAGCGACAATAGTGATGGTGACAAAGCTGATGGCGATAATAATGCCACCTTATATGGTCGTTACTGGGGCGCGCTAGGTGAATATGACAGCTTGCATTTTGAGCTATGCTATTACCAAGGTATCGAGTTTGCTATTGAGCAAGGATTGATGTCTTTTGATCCAGGTACGCAAGGCGAACATAAGCTGGTACGTGGTTTTATTCCAACGACGACCCACTCTATCCATCGCATCTATGATCCGCGTTTTGTACCAGCGATTGGCGATTTTTGTGCCAGAGATCGGCTGCATATGGCGCAGTATCGTCAGCAGGCCTTTGAAGCTTTGCCTTTTAATGCAGACAATATGCCTGAATTTGATGGCAGTGCTTCATAGCAGTAACCAGCTTTGACTCACTCTGCTTCTATCTGCAAACACTTTCTAACTATCAAACATCCTATAAAAAATACTAGCTATAAACTATGACCAGCAATTCTTTTAGTTCTACCAATGATCTACCTCCTACTGAACTCTTACCTTGGCTAAATGCTGAAGGTTCTCTCACTGCTATATTAGAAGAGAAGGCAGGGCAGCCGCTGCGCGTAAAACGTAGCTTTGAAGGCTATCGTTCGCTGACTCTAGGTCAAAAAAAGCAGTTGGGTATACAAGGCATGATGCTAAATCGTCCAATGCTGGCATGGATACGGGAAGTGCAGCTATATGGCAGTGATGACATGCCATGGGTGCAAGCACAGAGCATCTTTCCTTTAAACAGTTTAAAAGGTCAGTCTCGTCGTCTTCAGCATCTGAAAAACACACCTATTGGCTACGTGTTATTTAAGCGTCGCCGTACCTTGCCAAATGAGCGTTTCATCAGTCATACCAGTGACGGGTGGCAACGACAAACGCGTTATGACTGGCATGGTCGTAAGATAATGATCAGTGAAACGTTCCTACCGGCGTTCCTGTAATCACTTCACTATAAAAGTATTGCTGCGTTAACCTCGCTTGAGGTATTTAATATACATCTACATTCGGCTGCCTTGTACTACTTTTAAATTGAATCGACTATATAGTCAAGTCTATATAAATCCGCTACATCGTCATCCTCGCTAAGCATAC
>CAJXUF010000223.1 GCA_913061175.1 uncultured Psychrobacter sp. | reverse complement strand
ATGTAGGGGCAGGTGGTCTGTCTAATGCAATGCCAGAGCTGGTCAATGACCATGAAATGGGCGCGCATCTGAACTTGCGTAAGATTCCATCGTTAGAAGCTGGCATGTCACCAATGGCCATCTGGTCAAACGAAGCGCAAGAGCGTTATGTGCTAGCGATTCGCCCAGAGAGCAAAGATCAATTCGATGCTATCTGTGCCCGTGAGCGTTGCCCATATGCCATCTTGGGCGAGGCGACGGATATCCGTCAGCTAATCGTTGATGATGAGCTATTGGACGAGCAACCAGTCGATATGCCGATGCAAGTACTGCTAGGCGGTACACCAAAGATGCAGCGCAGCTTTGAGCGTACCGAGAGCACGTTACCAGCATTAGAGCTTGGTGATGTAAATCTAGCTGAATCAATCACCGATGTATTGCGTCATCCAACTGTCGCGAGCAAATCATTCTTGATTAGCATTGGTGACCGTTCTATCACGGGTATGGTCGTGCGTGATCAGTATGTGGGACGCTATCAAGTGCCTGTATCGGATTGTGCGGTGACCGCTTCTGGCTTGGTGGCGTTAGATGGTCAGCCAATGACTGGCGAAGCCATGAGTGTCGGCGAGCGTACGCCTATTGCTCTTATCAGTCCAAAAGCCTCGGCGCGTCTAGCAGTCGGTGAAGCGATTACCAACATCGCTGGTGCGCGTATCGCTCAGTTATCTGATATCACGATGTCAGCGAACTGGATGGCCGCGTGTGGTGATGACGTAGAAGATGCTGCATTGTTCGATGCGGTACATGCCGTTGGCGAAGAGCTTTGCCCAGCACTGGGTATCGCTATCCCAGTCGGTAAAGACTCGCTATCGATGCGTGCTAACTGGACTGACAACGAGAATGCCAACGACAATGGCGACAATCAAGACAAATCAGTTGTGTCGCCAATGAGTTTGGTCGTGACTGCGTTTGCCCCTGTCGTTGACGTCGCAAAAACGCTAACCCCTGAGCTAATCAATGGCGACAGCGCGTTCTATCGTATTGACTTGTCTAAAGGCAAGCTACGTCTAGGCGGTTCAATCCTTGCGCAAACGCTGAGTCAATTGGGTAACGATTGCCCAGATTTAGCGCAGCCAAGCGACTTGATCGACTTCTTTAACTTTATCCAAGCGGGTAATGAGCAAGGCGTCATCAGCGCTTATCATGATATCGGTGATGGCGGTCTGTTGGCGACTATCGCAGAGATGCAGTTCACTAGCCGTCAGGGTATCAAGCTTTCATTAAATGACGATAACTTACTCGGTCAGCTGTTCAGCGAAGAGTTGGGCGCGGTCATCCAAGTATTGCCAGAAAACGTTGCTACTTTGATGGAGCTAGCAGAGCAAAACAACGTCAGCGATATGCTTAGCCTCGTCGGTCAAAGCTCTGAAGAAGACAGCTTACTAATCCAAACGCCAACGCTCATGGGTGATGACACTCTACGCTTTAGCCGTACTGAATTACAGCAAGCATGGACGCAGGTCAGCTATCAAATTGCGCGTCGCCGTGATAACCCAGCGTGCGTACAGCAAGAGTATGACTTAATCGCTGATGCGAGCCATAAAGGCCTAATCGCTGCGCCAAACTTTGATCTGAATCAAAAAGTTGAAGAGCCGTATGTAAACAGTCGCGCTGATTCTGATAACAGCAGACCAAGAGTCGCTATCTTGCGTGAGCAAGGCGTCAATGGTCAGACGGAAATGGCAGCAGGCTTTACCCAAGCTGGCTTTGAAGCGGTCGATGTCCACATGAGCGATCTACTCAGTGGCCGTATCAATCTACGTGATTTCGACGGTCTGGTCGCTTGTGGTGGCTTTAGTTATGGTGATGTACTGGGCGCTGGCTCTGGCTGGGCGAACTCTATCTTGTTCCATGACGAGCTACGCATGCAGTTTGTCCGCTTCTTTGCCCGTCCTGATACCTTCTCACTAGGTGTCTGTAACGGTTGTCAGATGATGGCTCAGTTAAAAGACCTCATTCCAGGTGCAGATAACTTCCCACGCTTCATCGCCAACCAGTCGGCTCGTTTTGAAGCGCGTACAGTCAATGTCAAAATCGAGCGTACCAAGTCTATCCTGTTCAAAGGTATGCAAGACAGCATTTTGCCAATCGCGGTGGCGCACGGTGAAGGTTATGCCACGCTAGACAACACAGAAATCGACGGTATGGCAAAACACGGTCAACTTGCGATGCGTTATGTCGACAGCCAAGGTCATCCAACCGAGACGTATCCGCTCAATCCAAACGGTTCGCTCGGCGGTGTCACGGGTCTATGTAGCACCGACGGTCGCGTTACTATCATGATGCCGCATCCTGAGCGTAACCTAAAAGCTTATAATCACAGCTGGAAACCAGAAGAGTGGGACGAAGACGGTGCGTGGATGCGTATGTTCCGCAACGCCCGTGCTTGGTTGCGCTAGTCGCTACTCAAACCTCTAGCAATTGCTTATAGTTTTAGATAGTTGTTTGTTAAATAAAAAGGTGGGCTTAGGCTCACCTTTTTTGTGTTTAAGGTTTGAGTGTTTGGAAATAAGGGTTAGCGTTTATACCGTGTTTTCACGAGTATAGGTAATGATACCCATGTTAAAATTGCGATTAACAAAGACTCAAATGAAGCAAAATAAGGAAGAATAAAATGTCAGGAATTACAGATATCAATGAGCTATTGAGTTCGATGCAGCCAGCACTGGTTGATGAATTATTTGTGTTTTGTACCGTAAAAGGGCAGCTAGCAGAATACGTAAACCTAGTGCCAATCGCGACGTTTGTAGAGTCAGAGGGGCTGACTCTGGTTTTGACAAAAAACAAGGCTGATGAGGCAGATTTGCATTACGAGGGCGTGTTTCGGCAAATCACTCTGATGGTGCATTCAAGTTTAGAAGCGGTAGGTCTAACCGCAGCCGTGTCAACCAAACTGACCTCAAAAGGTATCAGTGCCAATGTGATCGCTGCCTATTATCATGACCATATATTTGTATCGGATGTTAAGGCGGAACAGGCGTTATCTGCGTTAAGAGAGTTGAGTAATATATAAAGTCTTTTGACGTCTTAGGTTGCTTCGTTAAGATTGACTAAGTTAGTTTGGACTAGTGTTCTACAAATAAAAAAGGTGGGCGCAAAGCTCACCTTTTTTGTGTTTGGGGTTTGGGTTTGAAAGTAGGGGAGCTATTTCCCGCCTTCCGCTTGTATCTGCCAGTCTGGGCTAGCAGTGACGTGGTGTTTTTATTACTGTTTACTGTTTTTGAGAATGATATATCTTTTACGAGTTTTAAAAATATATGCTTCTTTTAGATTAATAATTAAGCTACATTAAACATAGTTCAGAATCGAGAATAACAATATGTCCGATGGTAAAAATTACGAAATTTTCGTACAAAATTTGCAGCAAGCACTTATTAATGCTGAAGAATTTATGTCACAAAAAAACATAGAAATAGAACGAAATAAAAAAATTATAGATAACTGTGGGATAGACCGTGAATTTGACCTGTATTGGGAGTATGAAGTAGCAGGGCTTACTTATAAAACCGTAATTGAATGTAAAGATTATGCGTCCACGATTTCAGTTGAAAAAATAGATGCTCTAGTTGGTAAGATAAAAGATATTCCAGACCTAATACCGGTATTTGCAACAAAAACAGGTTATCAAAGTGGGGCAAAGACTAAGGCTAAGCACAATAAAATTGAGTTACTAATAGTACGAGAACAGAAAGATGAAGATTGGGAGGATAAAGAAGGCAACCCTCTTATTAAGCAGATTAATATTAATATTCAAATTTCTCAACCAAATCTGATAAATAGTATTAAAGCTGAAGTTGATAAAGGTTGGGTAGAAGAAAACCCTCACATTAATCTTGAAAAATATATTGTAACTCCAGAAATGCAAGATAAGGTTTTGATTGAAGATCTCGATAAACCTGTCTCTTATACACATCTCCGAGCCCACGAGACGGACTCCTATCTC
>CAJXUF010000222.1 GCA_913061175.1 uncultured Psychrobacter sp. | reverse complement strand
CTCGGAGATGTGTATAAGAGACAGGTGTTAAGCTGTTCTGGAGAATAAATCTTCGAGTCGGGATGACTTTGGGTACCATTAGTTACGTGGATGAGAACTATGGGATTGCCGTTATCTGCTAGTTGCTGCAATAATCCACCACAGCCTAATATCTCATCATCAGGATGCGGTGCAAAGATACAGACGCGTTGATGGGAGTTGAAGCTTGTCTGAATATTTAATTGAGGCAGTTTTTGTAATCCTGCCCAGTTTTGCCATGTGTCTGAGCTAGTACCAGCACCTTCAATAATACGGTCTCCTACGATTGGATGGGGATATCGAAGCAGGGTAGTAGACTTAGCGTTATTATCTTTGAAGATAAGCTGTATGTTCCTATTTAATTCTATAGTTGCCATACGTTTGCCTGTCCATGAGTCGAATTACTGTGTAAAAGGTTGGTCAACTCACCAATTTTTTGTAAGTCGAAAGCACCATGACTTTGGCGAATAAACACGGGAAGATCTGCTGATAGTCTTGCAAAATGAGCATTACGGCAAAATGGTGCGGCTCCCAATGCTTGACCCACTATCTCTACTGTGTGGCGCGCGACTTTTTCAATTTGGGCTCTCAATTGACGTATAGCAAGCTCATGGCAAAATGACGGCTCTGTGTCTATCAGATCGGCGGCGTAATAGAGATATTGTTGAGTAATTGCCAATGCAGTACCAATTTCACCTAAATACATGGCCTTGTAGTCATTCGGTTTTTGCTGATAAGCAGTGGTCAAATAGCTTGCTAGGTAAGCTGATGCGCCATACCAACACGCAGCAACCCCTGCAGCCCCGTGCCAAAACCCCGCACGATCTAGATAGGCATTCTCTTTTCCAACCAAACTCGCTGATACGCCACAAAACTTCACAGTAGCTGTATCTGTGGCTTGCATTCCTACTGCCTGCCATTCACTATTGTTAATTTCAATACCTGCCTGATGCATGTCTATAATCATTAGTTGTGATTGATTATTGCTATTGCGATAAGTAACAAGGGCGTAATCTACCATGCCAGCTCCTGAACACCATGCTTTGTGACCAATGGCCTTTCCTTGCTCATAACGTAGGGGGTCGGGATGGCCTTCTGCTGCCCAAACGGCCCATAAACCTTTGGCTACCTTACCATACCCAATTTCATTCAAAATACTTAAAGCGTCTAAATGCGACTCAAACCATTTAGCAATCGTTAAATCAATACTTGCAACATACGCCAAAACTTGCCAACGTATTAAAGTGTTTGAAAGTCTACTATGCTCAGTCATACCGCTTGCTGGATGAGGGATATCTTCGCTATAAGACACTAATATATTTAAAATTTTACGGCGTAATGCAGCGGTCAGATTAAGCGTACTCATTGCTTGATTGTCAGTAACTATTATTTTATTGACAGCGACTTTAATATCTTTTAATAAATCGTTTTTTATATTTGTCGATCGCATCAGAGTCTCCTAGTTATACTTATGAGTCAGACATTTGAACATTGGCGGGCTCCATGCTACTTATTTGACTGCTGCTTTCATTGTATAAATCATCCAAAAAACTCTGCTGCCAAATATGCAAATTGTCTTTCTGTAGTCCTTGCAATAATGACCGATAACGAGACTGACGCTCTTCCAACGGCATCGTTAAGGCCGTTTTTAAGCCCTCTATCATGCTTCGCGGCTGATGGGGATTTATGATGACCGCAGCCTTCATTTGTTCAGCGGCTCCAGCATAACGGGAGAGCAATAACACACCAGGGTTATCAGGGTCTTGGGCAGCAATATACTCTTTGGCTACTAGATTCATACCGTCTTTGAGCGAGTTCACCCAACCGACGTCACTTTGCCAAAACATCGTCATCAATTTCTCATGGCTCAATGCGGTTTCGCTATAGTTAATGGCTTGCCAAGCGCTATCATCAGACAGATAGTGCTGATTGATGTCATAAACCTCCTTTTTGACCTCATCGTAGAGACTTTGATACGTCGGCAAATCTAAACGACTAGGGCAGGCAACTTGTAATAGCTGCAGGTGGCTTTGATACGATGGGTTTTGCGCCAAAAAATCACGATATGCTGCAAAGCGTCTTAACAGTCCTTTTGAATAATCAATCCTATCGACTGCGATAACCTGTTGGAATGTATGCTCTCTATTTTGATTAGAGTTTGTAGAACCCAACGAGGACTCTAAAGGTAAGTGGCTAACTTGCTCCTGAATTTGTGTCACATTAACGCCTATTGGATAAGCATCAACCATTAAAGTATGCTGAGGTTTTAGCGCTAAATCGAGCGTCATTTTTGCTCTAGCATAAGTATAAGGCTGAGCAAAGTTTCGCTTCATGTCTAACACATTTATCGGTGCGCTTGCTACAAGCTGGTCGTGTATAAAATGGTCTTTTAAGTAATACTGCAAGACATTCAAGCAATGAGTCCTGTCTTGCTGAGTCTGCGTACCCAACAAATCATAATGGGCCAAATGATGAATAACCTCAGAACTTTGTGAAAGCGATTGCCAAAAACGTAATGAGGCAAATGGAATATGTAAGAAAAATCCGATACGATTGGTGATACCTAGCTGTCTACAATGATATGCCACGCTTAAAAAGTGATAATCATGAACCCAAATCACATCGTCAGGCTTAATGATTTTCTTTAATTGTTTGGCAAAAAGCTGGTTTACGTCTTGATAGCCTGCGTAATCTTGGGATTTTTGACTGATTAAGTCGATTCGTTCGTGCAATAGTGGCCATAAGACATTGTTAGCGAAACCACAGTAAAATTGATTATATTGCTCAGTGGTAAGAGCTGTGGTCATATAAGTAATACAAGTGCCTTCACCTGTCAAACTGGCTGGCTGGCTAGTAAATGAGCCAGTAGAACCGTTAGCATTATCACCGCTCTTTACGACTTTACCGTTCCAACCCATCCAAACCACTGAGTTCCCTATCAATACGTTTTGTAGAGCTATTGCCAGTCCGCCAGCCATCGGTTTGTTGTCGAGCACCTTAACCCGATTTGATAAGACAATTAAACGACTCATAAAATTGACCTCAACTTTTCCTTAATAGTGAGAATTGACTTTTATTACTCCAGATAGTGACCTATCACGTGTTTGGCAAAAACTTAGAAGGTTACGGAGTAAGTTTGTTACTTCCTTAATATCGTTGACATAATAATGAGCACAGGTCGACTCCCTTCCTACTTTAATGCCTAGCCCTTTTGGTGGTTGTTCTAAGCCTTCTACTATCTTTTTTGAATCTTGTATGGCTCTGAAACCGGCTTCATCAGTAATATCATCACCAATAAAAATTGCACAAGTATCATTGCTAGCTTTGTTCATTATTTTGCCTAGTAGGTATAGAATGGCAGTCCCTTTATTTACACCTTTTGGTACCGCTTCCCAAACATATTTTCCAGGTTTTAACACCCAATCAGGATAGGGTTTTAATACTTCCTTCATCAGGCGATAAGCCTCATCAGCCAAAACGGGATTCTTTCTGAAGTGTAAAGCGACGGAATAAGGTTTACTTTCTACGAAGAAGTCGTCATAGAGGGCACAAGAGCGGAGGATATCTTGCTTTATTTTATCTAGTTCTAAGGTATCAATAAAAAGCGTATTTACCTCATTCAGATCTTCGTCTTCGAATTTACTAAAACTACTATTTAATGCTATTTCTAGACCGTGAGTTGCTGCAATCGGTAACTCTATAGGTGCCAGTAAACTTCTAGCTTCAACAAGACTGCGACCCGTTACAATAGCGACTACAATGCCATGTTTTTGTAGTTCCCGTAATATACTTAAAGTTGAATATGGTACGATGCTATCTTTAGGGTTTAGTGTAAAATCTGAAAGCGTACCGTCTATATCTAAAAATAAATAGCAATTTTTCTGATGTTTTAGATAATCTACTAGTAAATTCGGTTGCATATATATAGGGTGACTTTCCATACTAAAAATAGTTCCTGAAGTAATACTTCCTTATATCTGTCTCTTATACACATCTCCGAGCCCACGAGACGGACTCCTATCTC
>CAJXUF010000221.1 GCA_913061175.1 uncultured Psychrobacter sp. | reverse complement strand
CTCGTGGGCTCGGAGATGTGTATAAGAGACAGGGTATCAATATATCAGAGGCGATGCCAGCTGATACGTTATTTACCACCAGACATTTAGCAAACTGTGATGCAGTCATTGCCATGTATCACGATCAAGGATTGCCAGTATTGAAATCGCACGGTTTTGGCGACACCGTCAATCTAACATTGGGTTTGCCTTATATTCGCACTTCTGTCGATCATGGTACGGCGTTAGACTTGGCAGGAAGCGGCGGTGCGAGTGCGACCAGTTTATATCAAGCATTAAGTATGGCTAATGAAATGGCTGATAAATCACTTATCGATGTACCTGCTGTATAAGTCAGTGCTTATAGACATTTTTCACATAGTACTTAATAATTTTATTATCAGTAATGTCTATCTAAAAAGGCAGCCGCCTGAGACGTTTTAGTAAAGTTTATATCGTGCATGAGGAACAGCATCTGTCTTAAGCGCAGGCCCACAATCCTAGGGTCAGGACCCTAAGCTTGTCTAGTGACGGATACCGATTGATTGACCAATTCCATGGATCCGAACGAAGTTAAGAATGCGACACTAGACGCATCGGACCCAACACCGATGCGGGCCATCGTGTCGGCACCTGCCATACCCGTTGGATCAATGAGGTGCCAACTCCCTTCAAGATAGACCTCGGCCACGGCATGAAAGTCTTGTGGTGTCACATCGGGCGCATAAACGCTCACAAACCTAGCTGGTATCGACGACGCGCGCGCTAGGGTTACGAGAACATGCGCAAAGTCGCGGCATACGCCCTGACGTTGAGCAAAGCTGTCGAGCGCGGTGGTTTGTGCATGGCTCGATCCGGGTACATAGCTAAATGTCGACTCGATCCAGTCGCGCATTGCGGCAATCCGTGCGCCGCCAGCGAGATTGCCAAACTCGGCGTCCACGAAGGCATGGAACTGTTCTGACGGGCAATAGTGAGACGGCATTAAATGCCTGATTGTCTCTCCAGGCAAAAGATGTAGGGGTGTTTGGGACAATGTCGATATGTCCAGGGCAGGACGGTCAACGGCGATTTCTGCGAGGTAAGTGCAGCTAAAATCCCCTTCAGCATGAATCCAAATCCGCTCTCCTATACCATCATCGGCAGTGACCCGTGAAAAATGCGCAACGTCTGATGTCCAAATCTCAGTCGAACGCACCCGTTGATCCGCAAGATCGGCGGCTTCGATCTGAAGCAAAAGATCCATGGGCTCTGAGAGTCGATAATGGAGTGTGACGTTAAGTTTCAGGATCATGTTTGAACTCCCTAAAGGTATTTATTTAGCGAGCTGGCGATCGCGTGGGGCTGAACCGCCCCGACTATATCAGAGACTGGCTTACTAGGGTCAGACAGCAATACCTGACAGGGTTAAATTATCATAATACCGCTTTTTAAACTCAAAAGGTGAGACGTAACCAATTGCGTTATGCAGTGGGGCTTTATTAAACCCAAGAAGCGTTAAAAATCGTTTAATTATCGATTTAGTTTTACGCCGCAATCGTTATGATGTCGCCATCTTTGGACCTGTTTCTGTCTGCTAACACTTGATTTGACGCTGCCATTTAGCATAATCAGAGTTTATATTATATGAATGTAGAGGTAAAAAGTTACCGAGTCAGTTGCTCGAAAGCATGGCTCGTCTGTCGATAATAATTATTCAAAAATACAGCCTAATTATGAGCTGTGGTATAATTCACCATTATAAAGTCAGCATATTGCTGCCATGACATTATCATCGCCCATTTATCTTTTATACATTAAGACTCTTTTATGTCCAAAACTTCATTTGATGCTCAAACTATTTCTAACAGCTTACGTGCTGCCAAACATCAGCCGCGTAAGCGCTTTGGCCAAAACTTCTTGCATGATACTAGCGTCATTCGCGGAATCGTCGAAAGTATTCGTCTAGAGCGCGATGACAATTTGATCGAGATTGGGCCTGGTATGGGCGCATTGACCGAGCCGTTATTGGCAGAAGTGGATGCGATGACAGTGGTGGAGCTAGATCGCGATTTAGCAGATAGCTTGCGTATTCGTATCGGTGCCAATAGCCACCCAAACTTTGAGATTATCAAAGACAACGCGATGCATGTGGACTACCGTGAGCTATATAGTGAAGATCGCGGTAAGCTACGTGTAGTAGGTAACCTACCGTACAACATCTCAACGCCTATCTTATTTCATCTGCTTAGCTATGCCGATGTGATTCAAGATATGCATTTCATGTTGCAAAAAGAAGTGGTTGAGCGTATCACGGCCGATGTGGGTAGCAAGACTTATGGCCGCTTGTCGGTCATCATGCAGTACCACTGTGATACAGATTATTTGCTAACCGTTCCTCGCGGTGCGTTTAATCCACCACCCAAGGTGACCAGTGCTGTCTTCCGCCTGACACCGCATATCAACAAACCAGTAGTCGCAAATGATGAAGAGCACTTTGCTATTGTCGTACGTGAGACCTTTAACCATCGTCGCAAGACGTTACGTGCTATCTTCAAAAAATCAACGTTGCTGCCGACATTGAGCGAAGACGATTTTGCGGCTTGTGGTATCGATCCACAGGCACGACCTGAGACATTAAGCGTCACAGATTTTGTGAACCTAAGCAATCATTCACAGCAGCTAGACGTATAATGTATTTTGGATACATAAAAGCATGCTACTAACCGTCAATTATAATGGCGGTTTTTTATGCTTTATTTTTGTGATTGGTGCTTAGGTATTTATTTCTTATCGAGCTAGCTGTCTTTAACTATCGTGTTTAAATCATTGAGGTGTTATGAGTTTTCGCCATCAGTATGTTATCGGTGACTTACAAGGTTGCTATGCTGCATATCTACAATTGCTAAAAACACTGGATTTCGATCCTGCCCAAGACAAATTATGGTTTGCTGGTGATCTGGTAGCACGTGGCGAGGACTCATTGAATACGTTGCGTCATGTCAAAGCGTTGTGTGAGCAAGGCGCTGCGGCAACGGTATTGGGCAATCATGATCTTAATTTGATAGCAGTCTGGCGCGGGGCCGCCAAGCTTAAAAATAAAGACAAAACGGCACCTATCTTTGCTGCGGATGACTGTGATGAGTTGCTCGAATGGTTACGTAGGCAGCCGATATTAGCCTATCCTGATGAGCACACGGTGCTAGTACATGCAGGGATTCCACCGCATTGGAGTATTGAAGCCGCTGCAGGATACGCACAGCAATTAGAAGCTCAGCTGCAAAGTAATTTGAATCAGCTCGATCAATTGCTGCCGAATCTATATAGCAAAGAAGCGGATGAATGGCATGCAGGTATCGAAGGATTTACTAAGATGCGGGCGATTGCTAATTACTTTACGCGTATGCGCTTGTGTAAGCAGGATGGGTTGCTTGAGTTTAGCTTTTCAGCAGGTTTAGATGAGGCTATGCCAACCGATTTTTTGCCTTGGTTTGAGTGGCAAGTGCCGCGCACTCGTAAGATACTATTCGGTCATTGGGCTGCGCTAAAAGGCGAGATTGATTTGCCACATGCGCGCGCACTCGATGGTGGCTGCGTGTGGGGTAATTATCTATTGGCTTATAGATTGGGTGATGGCAAGGTAATGACCTCAAGCGCACAGTGCCCGAGTCTATAAAGAGGGTTAATATACAAGGCTAAATAAACAGTCTGTTATAAGTAGTTCCGTTATAGCAGTTCGTTTTAGATGGTCTGTTAATAGGCTTAAAGGGTGAAATAACTGGTTTCGTTGGGGTATACCCTAATTTACAATCTTTACTTTGAATCGATAAGTACAAAAATATTTACTGATAATTTTTAGATGATTTACAAGACTCCTTGTAAAGGTTCCATTTTATTGACTTCCAATGGATAAAGCCAACTTACGCAAGAGATCTATTATAATATGAAATATATTCAGCCACTCCAGAACAAATAATACCAATGAAAAAAGTCATTGACCTCAAGCTCGGACTAGAGTAAGGAATTACTATCAAAGTGAATAACATAGATACTATTCCTCCAAAAATTAAGATCAATCCTACCTCTGTTGCTTTATTATTAAATTTTAAAAAG
>CAJXUF010000220.1 GCA_913061175.1 uncultured Psychrobacter sp. | reverse complement strand
GTCTAAATGCTAGCCTGCAAAAAATCAAAAAATCTTATGGTCAGCAAAGCGCAGATTTCGTCGGTCAGCTCGTGACTCGCGGTGGCAAAATCATTCGCCGCTTTGTCAGTGACTACGATATCAGCTGCGATTTGAAAGAAAAAAACATCTTTGCAGCATTGAATAACGGACAGCTAAAAGACTTGCAAGAGACGCATGCACTGTGGGAAAGCCACGGTATGCACGACCGAGAGATGCTAGACAAAAACGGCATTCAAGAGCATATCAAGTCAGATGCTTATGTGGGCGGCGTCATCGACCATTCAGGTGGACACTTCCACCCATTAAACCTTGCATTGGGTGAAGCGGCAGCTATCGAAAAAAATGGCGGCACGATTTATGAAAACACCTTAGTCGTAGATATTGAATACGCTGACGATTCTATCAAAGTCATTACTGAGTTTGGTACGGTGACCTGTAAGCAAGCCGTTCTATGCGGTAACGCTTATCTCAATAAAGTCATTCCTAAGCTGACTGATCGCGTGATGCCAGTATCGACGCAGATTATCGCGACCGAGCCATTGGGCGATTTGGCCGATCAACTGCTCCCTACTGATGTCTGTGTCGAAGATGTGCGCTACATTCTTGACTACTATCGTCTCTCAGCAGACAAACGCATGTTGTTTGGCGGCGGTACGGTTTACGGCGGTCAAGATCCTGCTGATATCACGGCCAAAATCAGACCCAATATGAATAAGATTTTCCCAGAGCTGCGCGATGTAAAAATCGATTACGCGTGGAGTGGTAACTTTGCCTTGTCTTTTTCTCGTGTGCCGCAAATGGGCAAACTACATGAACGCGTATATTTCGCCCACGGTTATAGTGGACACGGCGTAACAGGCTCTCATCTGTTCGGGCAAATCTTGGCTGATGCCATCAATGGCAAAACCAAAGAGTTTGACACCTTTGCACAGATACCTTGGATTCCATTCCCAGGTGGCCGAGCACTACGAGTTCCTTACTCTGTCATGGGCTCATGGTGGTATGCACTAAAAGACACCACCGGCATGTAAATACATGACCAACCATGCATAAAAGCGGTCGACATAGACAACGTTTTTATCATAAAAACTACTGTTGCCTTGACCTATCACAGTAATGGATTGCTGTGATAGGACGCTCGATAGAAAGTTGATTCGCTACTGGCTGTCGAGCATCAACCACCGAATAGAGTTTGTTTTAAAAAATGAGGTTCTACAGGGAGCGCAAGTATGAACATGAAACTCAATGATGCTGTCGAAGGGCATTATCATAACAAGCGAGTCTTTCTCACCGTAATAGTAGCCGTCGTCATCTATCTGGCCTTTGCTTGGCTATCCATGAGCCGTGGACCAGATGAATCTTGGGGTGCTTTATCTTTATTACCCACATTATTAGTATTAGTCACCGCCATTGTCTCTAGGCGACCGTTTGAATCCATGATTGCAGGCTGCGTCGCTGGCCTTGTAATGCTCAACCCCTTTGATTTAGTTTCCCCCTTTGCAGACAATATGTCGATGGTCTTGGGCAACGAGACTATTATTTGGATTGTCCTCGTCTGTGGTCTGATGGGCGGGTTAATCCAGCTTCTTGAAATCAGTGGCTGCCTCGATGGTTTTAGTGAATGGCTACAAAAAATTATCAAGTCGCGTCGTCAGTCATTGTTGGCCACATTTGCTTTGGGTGTTGTGGTCTTTATCGATGATTACTTGAACTGCTTGGCCGTATCCACCTCCGTTAAAAAACTTACTGACGTCTATAACGTCTCTCGTGAAAAGCTCGCCTATATCGTCGATTCGACCGCTGCCCCTATGTGTATCATCGTGCCGATTTCTACGTGGGCCGTTTACTTTGCAGGTCTGCTAGAAGAAAACGGCGTAGCAGCAGATGGCGAAGGCATTGGGCTTTATATCAGCGCTATCCCTTATATGGCCTACGCTTGGTTTGCCTTACTTATTGTATTCTTGGTTGCTTATGGCATATTGGGCGATTGGGGACCGATGAAAAAAGCAGAGAAACGCGCCAAAGCTGGTAACCCTGTTCCTGAAGCATTTGTCGAAGAACAACTGATCTCAAATGTCAAAGCCAAGCGCAAACTGTCATTCAAAGCCAATATTGCTAACTTTGCTTTTCCAATGATTCTATTGATTGTCTCAACCGTTTACTTTGAAATCGACCTGTTACGCGGGGCGTTATTAACCTGTTTTGTGACTGTCGTTGTCTACTGGATGCAAGGTATCTTGAGCTTTGAGACACAAGTTGAAGCTATCTTTAAAGGCTTTAAAGTCATGCTCTATCCACTCTCGACCGTTATTGGTGGATTTTTCTTAAAAGCAATCAACGATGAGCTTGGTATGACCATGTATGTGATTGAAGCTATCACGCCTTATATGACCATTATTATCTTCCCTGCGGTTATCTTTGCGGTCATGGCCTTCTTGACCTTTGCCACTTCATCAAGCTGGGGTCTATATGTGTTGGCGATGCCTATCGTGTTCCCAATATCGCTCGCCCTTGGCGTGAGCACACCACTTATGATTGGCGCATTGTTATCTGCCTCATCATTCGGTAGTCATGCGTGTTTCTTTAGTGATTCCTCACTACTTGCCGCGCAAGGTGCTGGCTGCTCACCCATGCAGCATGCCTTTACCCAGTTCCCGTATGCGATGTTAGGTGCAGGACTGTCCGTCGTGACCTTCTTAGGATTGGGCTATATGATGGCTTAAGCCGATAAAACTTGACCAATATGAGCTTAACTATTGTCGCTATACACTAACGAATGATGAGAAATTGTTCGTTAGCAAATACGAGTCATCATTTACCTATAGTATTACTTATCTATCAATAAAAGGATTGAGATCATGCGAAACGTTACTGTGGCGACCATGCAAATGACATGCGGCTGGGACATCCAGCAAAACATTGCGACCGCGACTGACTTGGTCAAAAAAGCGGCCAACGATGGTGCCAATATTATCTTACTTCAAGAACTGTTTGAGACGCCCTACTTCTGCCAAGTTCATGACTTCGATTATTTTAAACTGGCAACTTCAGTTGAAGACAATACAGCTATCAATCACTTCAAAAAACTAGCAAAAGAGTTAGAAGTGGTACTACCGATTAGCTTTTATGAAAAATCAGGCAATACATTCTTTAATAGCATCACTGTGATCGATGCCGATGGCGAGATACTGGGCACTTATCGAAAAACTCATATACCAGATGGTATTCCTTATGCGGAAAAATTCTACTTTACCCCTGGTGATACAGGATTTAAGGTTTGGCAAACCAAATACGCTAAGATTGGTGTCGGTATCTGCTGGGATCAATGGTTCCCTGAATGCGCCCGCAGTATGGCATTGATGGGTGCCGAGTTGCTGTTTTACCCGACTGCCATTGGTGATGAGCCAACACTCGGTATCGACTCAAAAGGCCATTGGCAGCGCTGTATGCAAGGCCATTCCGCCGCCAATCTGATGCCAGTTATCGCAGCCAATCGCATTGGCCCAGAAACCATCAGCCAAAATGGTAATGACAGCACGATGCAGTTTTATGGTAGCTCGTTCATTACCGATGGCCGCGGCGACATCATAAAAGAAGCGTCAGCAGATACTAGCGAAGTGATTAGCGCCACCTTTGACTTAGATCAACTGGCTATCGATCGTCAGCAATGGGGTGTGTTCCGTGACCGTCGTCCATCGATGTATGGCACGCTGCTCACTCACGGTTAATTCGATTTCCATCTCTTTAGTTTACTCTCACTATTTTTATAGTCGCTCGTGTACGATAAGGTGATTTTATGTCTATATTACTGACAGACTCAACCCCGCAGCAAGATGGCTTTTACATGCCAGCAGAGTTTGAGCCAATACAAAAAGTATGGATGGTCTGGCCATACCGTGCTGACAACTGGCGACAACAAGCGGTCCCTGCCAAGAGGGCTTATGCTGATGTTGCACTGGCAATTAACAAGTTTTGTGAAGTCGGCGTATTGGTTAATCCTGACGATTATCAGCAGTGCCGCGATAGCTTACCTGATGATATCGACGCTGTCTCTTATACACATCTGACGCTGCCGACGATATGCAGTGTGTAGAT
>CAJXUF010000219.1 GCA_913061175.1 uncultured Psychrobacter sp. | reverse complement strand
ACGAGATAGGAGTCCGTCTCGTGGGCTCGGAGATGTGTATAAGAGACAGCCGCCTATCCATTGGCTGATATCCAAAAAGATCTAGAGCAGCAACTAGACAGCTTATGCGAATTGCGCTTTTTGCCAGATGAGCTAGAGTACTTACGTAGCCTGCGCTTTATTCGTTCAGATTTTGTTGATTATCTAGAGTTATTTAAGCTAAAACGCCGCTTTATTACGGTAAGTACAGACGATAAAGGTCGCCTGTTTATCGATATCGAAGGGCCAATGATTCAAGCGATGTTCTTTGAAGTCTTTGTCTTGGCCATTGTCAATGAGCTGTATTTTGATGCGCTATCTAATGACAGCTTGATTGAAGAAGGACAACGTCGCCTCGATGCAAAAGTAGCGCTATTACATCAGTATGCCGAAAAGCAAACTCAGTACGGTCAAGATACGCCGCCATTTATAGTCGCTGATTTTGGCACGCGTAGACGCTTTAGTCGACGCTGGCAGGCACATGTAGTGGAGACGCTACATAAAGCTGAGCCAAAGATAGTCGGTGGTACATCTAACGTGTATTTGGCCAAGCAATTAGGAATGACGCCAATAGGCACGATGGCGCACGAGTTTATGCAGGCGTTTCAGGCATTAGATGTGCGTCTGCGTGACTCACAAAAGGCCGCACTTGAAGCATGGGTACATGAGTACCGTGGCGACTTGGGTATTGCATTGACAGACGTAGTCGGCATGGATGCGTTCTTACGTGATTTCGATTTGTATTTTGCTAAGCTATTCGACGGTCTGCGTCATGATAGCGGCGACCCTTATATTTGGGGCGATAAGGCGATTGCCCATTATGAGAAGCTAAAGATAGATCCAAAAACCAAGATTCTAACTTTTAGCGATGGGTTGGATTTAGAGAAGGCGTGGGAGCTGCATCAATATTTCAAAGGTCGCATTAGAACTAGCTTTGGTATTGGCACCAATTTGACCAATGATATGGGCATTACGCCGATTAATATCGTGCTCAAATTGGTAGAGTGTAATGGTCAGCCAGTCGCCAAGCTGTCTGATAGCCCAGGCAAGACCATGATCAATAATGACACGTATCTTGCCTATCTGCGCCAAGTCTTTGAGGTTGATGAACCAGAGTAAATCAAATCCAAAGCAATTGCATTGCCAAATGAGATTGATGCGCTTGGTTTGGCCAAACAGCTGCTACCTAGTGGCTGTTTTTTTAACTATCAACACTACTGGTGGACTTTTCTTCGGCAAAGGCCGCATCTAGTGCTTGCTGTACAGCATTGATACGAGTCTCGCAAACACGATAAGCGGCAATAGACTCTTCGACCGTTGTCATTAGATTATCAATATCAGGCTCGTCTTGTTGCTGTAGTTCAGCCGCATTGGTTTTTAAAATATCATAAGCCGCCTTAAAGGTTTTTGGGGCGGCTTTTTTGCGTCTGCGAGTAGGGGTTGTCATAAAATCTCCTAATTGTTAAAGGTAAGTAGATAAGTAATCTGTAGATATTATTATGTGATTAAGTTGGAACGCCTGAGGTTTCCGTTGCTTCTTTATCCATAGTGACATCGATAATCTGCGCTTTTGCGTTGCCATCTTTTAAAATGATATTAACGGTTTGCTCAGGATACAGTTGGGTACTACTAGTGAGTGTTTGCTTGTTTTGAGCATCCGTGAGCATGGTGTAGCCTTGCTTGAGCACGCGAGAGGGGCGATGTAATAGCACGATGTCACGTAGATGTTCGCTATCGCGCTGTGCTTGCACAATTTTCTGCTGCGCGTTCTGCATGATTGACTCTTGATGATTTCTGCTATTAGTAGCGGCTTTAGCGAGCTGTTGATGCGCTAAGGTTTGCGTTTGTGTGTATCGCTCAGCTGTCAGCCTGACTGCTTGCTTTACTTGGCGCTGGGCACTTTGTTGAATACTGCGCCATGCATAGTCACTGTCTTTTCGTAGAGCGGTGAGCTGCCCAATCGTTTGCGACTGTATTTGGCTTAACTGGCGTGCGGTTTGTTGCTCAGCAATATTCAATTGACGCTGAGCCGCTTGCTTGATTTGCGCTTGATATTGTAGCGTCTGAGTGACGAGCTGGGCTAAATGGCTATGGATAGCAGCAATCACCTTTGAGGGTGTGTCAAAGCTAGTATGCGCCACTTCATCTAAGATGACTTTGTCACGCTCATGACCGATACCCACCCAGACAGGAATAGGCTGCTCGGCAACCAAAGCTGCCAGCTCATAATCATTGAGATAAGCCAAGTCACCAACCGCACCGCCGCCGCGAATAATAACCAACAAGTCTGGTAGACGCTGATAAGTATCGTAAAACTGCTGCTGGGCGCTAACGATGGCTTGGCGGATTTCAGCAGGCGCATGATTACCCTGAAAAGTCGCATTATGGTAGTGGAAGTGACACGCACCTGTACTGGCTAGACGATCGGCATCCGCTTGAAAATCACCCAATCCTGCTGCCTTTTCAGGAGCGATGACTAGCACATGCTCGATATCAAAAGGAGCAGGTAACTGCTGATTAAGATGTAATAGCCCTTCGCCTGTTAAGCGGTCGACCATTTCTGCATATTGCCGTGCTAAGTCGCCTAGCGTATAGCTGGGATCGATATCTTCAATCGTGATTGAGAAGCCGTACTGGGCATGAAATCCTGCCGATACTTTGAGGAGTACGGTCAAGTCACGCTCAAGCGGCATACCCGTTGCGCGCTCAAACTTGGCTAATACACGAGCAGCTTTAAAACGCCATAGATTGCCGCGGCAACTGGCGACCACTTTGCCATCGTCATCTTTTTCTGCCAGTTCAAAGTAGTAATGACCACCTTTACTCGACAGATTACGAATTTCAGCTTTTACCCAGACACGGTGGTCAAAAGTTTGTTTGATGACCATTTCAACCGCTGATAAGTAATCACTCAGGCGTAGGACCGTATCCTCTAAATGATCTTCCTGCTCAGCGAGTTCCGCCTCTAGAGTGGCCAAATCTTTGGCAGGTGCTAATACTTTGGCCTGTTTAATATTTGAAAGATTGGGTTTGCGCATAATATTAGACCAAAGATAATGAAAATATAAAGACTGACGAGGATGTGCTGAATACGTAGCGGATAGTTTAACTTAAAAAGGAGAGCACAAAAAGCGAAGCCAACAAGCTTTGATTGATATATTATCTATATCGCAGTTTGTTGGCTGTTTAATCAGAGAACGATTGTATGTCACTTCATGTTAGCGGTTAGATCGTAAACCTGTTTGCGTCTAAAAGAGATTGTCGTGTAGAGAAAAGTAGATATATATTTTTAGCTAGATATAGTCGGTTCGAGATAATTTAGATACAAGGAAGGCAAGCGAAAGTGCTACAAATAGTAGACTGAGTGAGCCTGACACTGTATCTGATTTATATGGTATTGACGATATTTATTGGCAGCGAAAGTTAATGGTATATTCATAATCATCGTTACGTGACAGATCTGGTGTACCCGTGCCAAATATCGAGCCAACGACAGCTCCTACTTGGCCAACCATACGGCCAGTACGCTCATTTAAGATACCGTTATATTTTACGTTGTCATCAACGATAATCACTTGCTTGCTTCGACAAGTTTTTTGAGCACTATCGATCGCATTTTGTTGTGCTTTAACTTTGGTATCAGCGATACCGGTTGTCTCATAGATAGAGTTGGCACGCTGAATCACGGGTGAGGAAGGTGTACTTTGACAGGCGCTCAAAGCAAGTGCAGCCACTAACGTTGCCGTCAAACTGGCAGTTTTATTAAAAGTGTTCATAAGTAATTCCTGATTTATATAAGCAGAACGTCTTAGCTATAGGCAAAGCTTTATGAATGTAACTTATCCAGATATTAAGTGTCTAGACAGTTATTGTGTGCTGTATTACCGGTATATTGCCGATGAACCTTGCCCTAGATATAAACGAGTTTAATATCTTAAGAACAGCAATATTTCAAAACTACAGACAACCGTTATTGACCAAAAATAAAACAAGTCGCATCCGTACACAGCAAATCACTTGAAATATAAATTGTATCTAGGATAATTGACCCATTCATTTTTTATTAATAAGTAATACTATGCAATTAATTCCTGCTCCTGCTGGCGTGCTCGAGGTTGACGCACTGTGGCAAAATGACAATCCTAATGACCCAAATACCTGTCTCTTATACACATCTGACGCTGCCGACGATATGCAGTGTGTA
>CAJXUF010000218.1 GCA_913061175.1 uncultured Psychrobacter sp. | reverse complement strand
CGAGATAGGAGTCCGTCTCGTGGGCTCGGAGATGTGTATAAGAGACAGTTTTAAAGGCGCGCTCGCAAGTGTTTGTCGTCGAACAAAACTGTGCCTATCAAGATATGGATGAAGTGGATTTTGATTGCTTGCACCTAATCGCTCATCAAAACGCAGCATTGGTTGGCTATTGCCGTATCATTCCACCTGAGTTCAATAAGCTAAAATCCAACTTGTCAGTAGCTGATCCTACGATTAAGACCAACCACACCGCGATGCCTGCCATCGGTAGAGTACTTGTGCTATCGGAGCATAGAGGTGATGGCCTAGCACGGCAGATGATGAATCAGGCTATTGCACAATGCCGCAAAAAGTATGGTAAAAAGCGTCCGATTATCATCTCGGCACAGGTTTACTTACTGAGTTTTTATGAGTCGTTAGGTTTTGTACCTGAAGGCGAGCATTATCTCGAGGACAATATCGAGCATGTAAAAATGGTGCTATACGTTGCTAAGAAAAACAAAATCAAAAAAAAGAGTACGGACAATGCGTCAACCACGACCAAAGTTTTAAGTTTCCTGCTGTTTATCATGGCCGCTTTGTTTGTTTTAGGTCTGTTGTACTTAATGATTTAGACCGTTGCTAACGTCTTAATTCTTAACATAATTCAAATTGGTTGTTCCATATTGAGTGTGCTACTTTTAAATAATGATTCCTTTAAAAGGATGGCTGAGATAATCAGTCAAGGAAGTAGCACACTCAGGATGAGGAACTAACCATGTCAAATAATCATTTAGATAACCATTCAAATACAGCCAATGCAAATAAAAATGATGCGACGGTAGAGAGTAATGTCCGTCCAGAATATGACAATGAAATTCAAAAAATTGCCGATTACGTTCTCAACTATTCAATAGACGAGCAGTCCCCAAACCCTACTGATGCGTGGAATACCGCGCGCCACTGTCTAATGGACACGCTTGGTTGTGGCTTACTTGCGCTGCGCTTCCCTGAGTGCACCAAGCACTTGGGGCCTGATTGTCCCGATCAAATAACGCCGCATGGCGCGCGCGTCCCTGGCACCTCCTATAGACTAGACCCCATCAAGGCCGCTTTTGATATTGGCTGTATGGTGCGCTGGCTTGACTATAATGATACGTGGCTTGCCGCCGAATGGGGCCATCCTTCTGATAATCTGGGTGGTATCTTGGCAGTCGCCGACTATATTAGTCAAAAAAATATCAGCCAAGGACAAGCACCACTGACCATTAGAGCGGTGCTTGAAGCCATGATCATGGCGCATGAGATTCAAGGCGTACTGGCACTAGAAAACTCATTCAACCGTGTGGGGCTCGATCATGTTTTTTTGGTCAAGTTGGCGTCAACCGCCGTCGTTGCAAAACTTTATCAGCTGCCACGTGAGCGCATCATGGCAGCGATTTCACAAGCCATCGTCGATGGTCAGGCACTGCGCACCTATCGTCATTCACCCAATGCTGGCAGCCGAAAATCATGGGCGGCAGGTGATGCAACCAGTCGTGCGGTACGTCTGGTAGATATAACGGCACGTGGTGAAATGGGTATTCCTGGCGCATTAACCGCACCGCAGTGGGGATTCTATGATGTGCTATTTAGCCATACCAATAAGGATCTAGCGACAAAGCCTGAAGACGATCGTCGCTTTAAATTCCAGCGGGATTTTGGTAGTTACGTGATGGAAAATATCTTATTTAAAATAAGCTTTCCTGCTGAGTTCCACGCCCAAACTGCCTGTGAAGCGGCGGTTATTCTGCACCCACACATCGAAGACAGAATTGACGATATCGACAAAATCGTCCTGACTACCCATGACTCAGCGATTCGAATTATCTCAAAAGAAGGCGCGCTTGCCAATCCCGCCGATCGAGATCATTGCTTGCAGTATATGGTGGCTGTGCCGTTGTTGATAGGCGATCTAATGGCAGAGAACTACGAGGACGACTATCACGAACAGCATTTGTTAATCGATGAGCTGCGCAGCAAGATGGTCGTAGAAGAAAACGCGCAGTATTCAAAAGACTATCATGACCCAAGCAAGCGCTCTATTGCCAATGCCATTCAAGTATTTTTTAACGATGGCACCAGTACAGAAAAAGTAGCTGTTGAATATCCTATCGGCCACAAACGCCGCCGCGCTGAGGGCATCCCTGTACTGGAAGCCAAGTTCCACGCCAGTCTAGCCACTCGTTTTATCGAAAGTCGCTGTCAGCAGATCATTGAGTTATGCGACGATCAAGAAAGACTGGAGCAGACGCCCGTTAACGAGTTTATGGCGCTATTTATGGCTCACTAGTACGCTAGCGTCAGTTTGATGGCTACCAAGGTATCGACTCTCCAGCCCAATCGACAAAATTGCCTGACTGGGTAGCAGTCATACCGGATAGCACTTCCAATAAGCACTCCGCGCTATACGCTGGCGAGAACAAATGTTCTTCAGCGACGTTGCCTTGAAACGGCGCGGATAGTTGGGTATTGACGGTGCCTGGTTGCATGACCACTACGCACACATCTTTAAGTGATCTGCCCCATTCAATACTCAGGTTTTTCATCCCCATATTGAGAGCGGCCTTACTCATTCTATAGCTATACCAGCCGCCTAGCTGGTTATCAGTGATACTACCGACGCGGGCTGATACGGTCGCAAAAACAGCAGGATGACTAGCGCTGCGATTAGCCTTGGCGAGCAACGGTTTGATGTGTTTGGCTATCAGCAAACTGGCTAGCGCATTGATTTGCATGTTTTGCAAAAAGAACTCTGATTCCATCTGTCGCAAGGCCTTTTCTGGCTGTGCGGTCTCTGTATGCAATAACCCTACGCAATTGATCACCCAATCTACATGACCGACCGTCTGTTTGATGGTATCGGCAGATTTTTTAATACTGTCCTCATCACTGACGTTCATCGGGAGCCAGTGCAGGTTTTCCGCTTCAATATTCGGCTTATTTCGATGATAAGTAGCAAATACTTGTGTGCGATGGCTTTGATTAGATTGACTGTCCGTTTGATTAGCAGCCGTTTTTTGTATTAGCTGCTGTACCATGGCTTGACCAATGCCGCCTGTTCCACCGATGATAAGATAGGTTTTATTATTCATTTCGTTATTCATATGGCACCTTCCTTTTTTTGATATGTCTCTTTGATACGCTTTTTGACACGATTGGGTTTCATTTATTCATTTTGGCTGACTTTATAAGCGTTTACTATGATAAAAATAATACAAGTCATCCTCATTCTATATACGCTACAATAATCTATAACGATTAGAACGCCTGTTTTCGGATTGCTATTTATTATATTGACGCCTTCATACGGATATTATCGCATTATGCTATCACCCCAAGATCAACTGACCGAGCTGGTACGAGCCTTAGAGACCGATCAGCACGTCTTTGCCACTGACCCGTTATTAATCACGGAAAAGCTACAGGGCAAGGACGGTACGCCTATTCAAAAGCTGCATCGACGGGCATCACGTATAGACAGCAACGGGGCGCTTACGCGTGTACTGGGTAAGATTGACGGCCGTATAAAGGGCATTATGATCGTTATGAGCGTGGTGTGGTGTATCTCGGGATTTTTGGGACTGTTCACGCTATTGCAGTCTAATGTTGTGAATTTCTTTTATGTGTTGGTCTGCCTACTTGGTTTTCATACCATTATGCTTGGTGGGTGGTTCGTCATGACCCTTATCAATCGAGATCAGCAAGCGCCCAGTTGGTTTGCGAGCTTTGTCAGTCCAAGTTATCTCATACGTGGTAAGGATGATGTGACCAAGGCGGCTGTCGATCTGTATGAGCGGCAGTTGCAGCACAGCGGTATGCGCTGGTATTTGGGCAGATTTAGTCATCAGTTATGGCTTGCGACATTGACCGGTATGCTGCTTGCGATTATATTTTTGCTGGTTGTACGTCAGTATAGCTTTAGCTGGGAGTCAACCTTACTCTCTGATCAAGCGCTTGTGAGCTTGACTCAGGTATTAGGCTGGCTACCAAGTATGGTGGGATTTGGTGTACCAGACAGTACAGCGATCGCACAGAGCAGGCTTGTCACCGAGGCGATGCCGCTGTCTGTTGCACGGCAGTGGTCAGGATTGTTGGTTGGTAGCTTGCTGATGTACGGCATTGTACCGCGAGCGATAGCATGGGCGTTCTGTGCATTGATGTTCCGCCGCAAAAAAATGCGTTTGGATATCAAACAACCCTATTATCAAAAAATCCTAAACTCTGTCTCTTATACACATCTGACGCTGCC
>CAJXUF010000217.1 GCA_913061175.1 uncultured Psychrobacter sp. | reverse complement strand
ATCGTCGGCAGCGTCAGATGTGTATAAGAGACAGTCACTGGTCAAACCACAATCAGTAATGCCGAAACCGGTCATAAAACCGTTTGCCCACTGTTTCAACGCCATCACGCGCTCGTATAAATCATGTTCATCATCTGGGATGAGCGGCATATACGCGTAGGCATCATCTTTGTCTTTTAGCTGAAACACAATGTCTTCCGCTTCTTCTGTCAGCAAGGTCAATGCAGGCTCTGGTAATGGAGCAAAGCTAAGCTCCTCAAACACCTTAGCCCAAGTTGCTTCGTCAGGTGCATTACAAGCCGTCATAAGCCCTGTCATCATGCCATGCACTTCGCTGATAGACACGTCAGTCCAATCATCAAACGCAGTCAGCCAAGTATTCCAGCCAGAGATATTATCATTCATAATAGATGTCCTAGTAATTGATTACTGCTCATAAAATAAAAATAGTCGCGATAAGATGTCATGGACAAATCATCGATAAATAAAAGTGAAAAGACAAAGCCTGATGCTTGTAATTACTTTGTTGATATAGATATTATGCGGTCACCTATGGCATTATTAAATGCAGCGAACAAAATTCATTCACGCTTACTTGTTAAGGATAAAAACTGACTATGTATGATCAACTTAGAATATTAGAAAAAATGGTACTCGACATCAAAAAACAGTATCAGCTTGTCAGTGCTGAACTTAGCAGCTTAAAACAACACCCTGTTACTGATTCAAAAGAATTTGCCGCACTAAAAACCAAATTAGACAACAGCCATAACGAACGTGACGGTGCAAAAAAACAACTGAACGATCTCGATAAGCGCTATCAGAGTCTTGCAGAAGCGCACCATATGATCGGTGAAGAACAAGACAAACTGCAAAAACAGATCAGCCAATTACAACAACAAAACAGCGAGCTGCAACAACACAATAATGAGCTAAAGCAGCAGTATAGCGATATCAAACAACAAAACAGTGAACTACAAAAGAAGAACCAATTGGCAGCCGAGCGTACGCAAGTCGTATTACAGCGCCTAACCCGTATCGATCAAGCAGAAGGCTAACGCATTCTTGCAATAGATAGCAGACATATTGCTTGTAAAACTGCATAACGCTATTTGTAAAATCTGATATCACTCATTTCACTGACCAGACATTGTAGGATTTATCATGACCGATGACCAAAGCAAATCGATAGAAAAACAACCAAAAAATACTCAAGCGCCAAATGCGCCAGTAACAAGTGCGACAGTACCAGCGCAAAAAACGACACCAGCAGCATCAAATATATCAAGCGCCATGGCACAATCTAATACCAAAACACCTAAAGCGCCAGAACCACAAATCAAAAAAGTTGATATCGCGATTGCTGGGGTTACTTATCCAATCTTTTGTCCAGTACATGAGCAAGAAGAGCTACTGTCAGCGGTTTCGTATATCAACAACTATGCGCTTGATCTAAAGCGAGATGCACCAAGTCTCAGTCAAGAAAGCATATTAGTACTGTGCTGCTTAAACCTATATGAAAAAATCCATGCTAATCAAAGAAGTGATGAAGATCGCTTGCAGAAAGACAAACAGTCTGAGGCATTGCTCAATAAAATTATGAAGGATGCTCATTCTATTCTATAGATGCATCGTACTGTATTAAACACATAAGCGCCTAGCCAATAAAGTTAGGCGCTTTTTTTGGTCAATCATTTATCTAATTATGCATAAGGCGTGTAGGTCTTGCCTGCATGAAAGTCTGCCTGATGCTCATAATTGCAAAAGAACAACTCTTGGTTCGCTTCAACATCGCCATTGGTAGCTGTACTTGATTTAGTTTCAAGTACGCCGCGATATTCAGCCAAGCTGTTGCCACAGAAATTACACTGACGCGGAGTGGTCACATCACCTTCTTTTGGCATCATGCTTTTAGGCGCACGCGGGTACATAAACTTATAAAAAGCCCACATTGAAGCCCAAATAATAAGGATGACAATAATAACAGCAAACACAGCAGTGCTCCTTCGATTAAGGGTAAACGCGAGAAATAACGAAATCTATTAAATAAGATTATTTAAGACGTTTTGATAGCATAAATTTTACCGTCAATAATAGCGATAATACAATGCCTTTACCGTTTAATTGCTGATTGCGCTAACTGACTGATTATATCTAACGTATAGCTGTATGAGTAAACCAGTCAACTGCATAACAAAAAAACCTGGCCACGATAAGCCAGGTTTTTTATCAAAAGTAACCGTCAAGTTAAAGCAACAATCAGGTTAAAGTAACAGTCAAGTTAAAACAACAATCAGCTTTTATCAGGGTTACAGCTGTAGCTCACTGATATCAGCTACCGTCAAGAACAAGGCGCGAACTTGTTTTAGCAATGCCAAGCGATTGTTTTTAAGTGCAGCATCTTCACTGTTGACCATTACTTGATCAAAGAACTGTGTCAACGGCTCATCTAAGCTAGCCAGCGTTTGCAATACTTGCGTATAGTCCGCTTGCTCCAGCAATGGTTGTACCACTGTCTGTGCTTGCTTCACATTCGCATATAAATTTTGCTCAGCAGGTTCAGACAGTAGCGCTTCATCGACTGTATCAGCCACGCTCACTTCTGACTTGGCTAATATATTAGCAACACGTTTGTTTGAGTCAGCCAACATCGACGCTTGTGACAGCTCGCTAAATGCTTGCACTGCACGGATACGCTGATCGAAATCAAGCGGCATATGCGGGTTAATCGCTTGCACTGCCTGAATCGTATCGACGCTAACGCCCTGCTCTGTATACATCGCACGATAGCGCGAGTTTAGGAATGCCATGACTTGGGTAAAGGTATCACCCATTTTGGCAATCTTGCTACCTTCAGCATCGCTATAGCCTTTAATCGCTTGCTCAACGAGCGCAACCAGATTAATCGGCAACTGCTTTTCGATCAAAATACGCAAGATGCCAATAGCAGAACGACGTAAGCTAAACGGGTCCTTTGAACCTGTTGGCGCTTGATCAATCGCAAAAATACCAACCAATGTATCCAAACGATCCGCTAATGCTAAGCAAATACCAATCGGTGTCTGTGGTAATACATCGCCACTGAACTTAGGTAGATATTGCTCTTCTAAACTGGCTGCGACCGCTTCAGGCTCATCATTTAGGCGCGCATAATACGTACCTGCAATACCTTGCAATTCAGGGTACTCGCCGACGAGCGAGCTGGCCAAATCTGCTTTAGACAAAATGCCCGCACGTACGGTTTCATCAACATTGATATCGTGACCTTGCTGCTGCATCAACGTGGCGATGAATGCAGCAAGCTTGGCAATACGCTCAGATTTCTCCCAAATCGTACCCAACTTATCTTGAAATACGCGATTTTTTAGGCTTTCTGTGAGTGCAAATAATGGCTGCTTTTGATCTTGTAAGAAGAAAAACTCTGCATCAGCCAAACGTGGACGCACAACTTTTTCATTACCTTCAATAATCTGGTTAGGATCTTTTGATTCAATATTGGTAATAAAAATGAAATACGGCTGCAATTTGCCAGTTTTATCAGTTAAGCAGAAATACTTTTGATCCGCTTGCATGGTCGAGATAAGCGCTTCTTGCGGTACTTGTAAAAAGCGCGCTTCAAAGCTTGCTCTTAGCGCAATTGGAAAGTCGACCAATGCGGTGACTTCGTTCAACAAATCCTGCGGTACGATGGCATCAGAATTGACTTCATCTGCCAAAGCTTTGACTTGGTTTTTAATCAGCATTTGACGCTTATCAAAATCTGCTACTACTTTTAGACCGTCTAGCAATTGCTCGTAATCATTGGCATGAGCAATGTTATGGTAGTCAGGGCTGTGGAAGCGATGACCACGCGTTTGCGTACCAGTCTGATGACCTTGGATGGTGGCATCAATGACAGTATCATCCTGCATCAATACTGCCCACTGTACTGGACGAACAAACTCGTTACGGCTAGCGCCTGAGCGCATACGCTTAGCAATCGGCAAATTATCTAGCGCGGTTTGGAAAATAGCAGGCAGTAGCTCAGTGGTCGCTTGACCACGGATAGTCTGCTCAAAACCGACATAGTCACCTTTGTCGGTATTAATCGTCGTAAGCTCGCTAGCTTCAATACCCAAACCTTTGGCAAAACCCATTGCAGCGCGCGTCGGATTACCATCGGCATCAAACGCCGCTTTAATCGCAGGACCGCGCTTTTGCTCACTGCGATTAGGCTGCTTATCGCTAATACCTTCAATTTGAATCGCCAAACGGCGCGGCGCGGCAAAGGATTTGATACTATTAAAAGTAATATCTGCTTCATTCAACTGCTCTACAACACTGTTCTGTAATGCATCACGAAGCGGTTTTAGGCTTTTTGGTGGTAGCTCTTCACACCCCAATTCAAATAAAATAGTACTCATAATGGCTGTCTCTTATACACATCTCCGAGCCCACGAGACGGA
>CAJXUF010000216.1 GCA_913061175.1 uncultured Psychrobacter sp. | reverse complement strand
GCGTTGGCACGAGCTTGTGATTTAATCACCAGTATCACTGTCGGTGAAGCTGGACAAATAGTCACGGCCGAAAACCTTGAGCATTTGCCAGCACGCGCACCGATTACATTGCCAATCGCGAAAGTTCGTGATGTCATTGGAATTGATATTGAACCAACTGAGATGGTACGTATCTTGACCCAATTGGGTTTTGACGTAGAGCAGCAGAGCGATTCACTAGTTTGCAAGCCGCCATCTTATCGTTTTGATATGAGCATCCGCGAGGATTTAATCGAAGAGATTGCTCGTATCTATGGCTATGACAATATTCCAAGCGTCCTGCCACATTTGCAAGTCAGTATGGATTATGATGATACTGCGGATTTGACCCATGAGATGAAGCTATCATTAGTCGACAACGGCTATATGGAAGCGATTAGTTTTAGCTTTAGTGATGCAAAACTAGAAGCATTGCTTGATGACGAAGCGCTAGGGGAGGTATTGGCACTGGCAAATCCTATCTCCAGTGATTTGGCTGTTATGCGTCGTACTTTGCTATCGAGCCTACTGCCTTGCGTGCAATATAACTTAAATCGTCAGCAGCCACGTGTACGTTTCTTTGAAACGGGTCTTAGCTTTGTTGGACAAAGTATTAGTGACTTAGTGCAAACGCCAAGTATTGCGTTGGTGGCAGTTGGTGATATATGGAGCGAACAAGCGTATCAGAACCGCGCCTTAGATTTTTATGATCTAAAGCATGATATTGAGCAGCTACTACCAGCTCAAATCGATAGCGCACGTATCCGCTACGAGCGTAGCACGCTGAGTTTCTTGCATCCAGGACAAAGCGCTGAGTTATATATCGATGATGTATATGTTGGTTGGTTGGGCCAGTTGCACCCAAATACTGCTAAGCAATTAGATTTGCCGACTACCTGGGTCGCTCAATTGTCACTGGCACCGCTATTGACGATTGCACGTGAGCAGCATGCTATCACGACACCAAGCAAGTTCCCGCAAGTACGCCGCGATATTGCTATCTTGGTAGACAGTGACATCAGTTTGCAGACACTAGAGACAACGGTGCGAACTGCGGCAGGTGATTTGTTGACTAATCTTTGGTTATTTGATGTTTATCAAGGTGATAAAGTACCAGAAGGTCAGCGCTCACTAGCGTTTGCACTGATATGGCAAGACAGTACGCAAACGTTGTCTGACGAAGCCGTCAAGACTGCCACAGATAAAGTGGTACAAGCGCTAACTGACCAGCATTCTGTACAGCTGCGCGACAGTTAACATTTAGTAAGTATTATACCCAATGCTCTGTAGTCTTTTTACCATGAGGCTACGGAGCATTGCTATTCATAGAATAAGTTAAGTGGTTATTAATAAAGGATTTTAATAAAGACTTTGTTAAAAAATGGTCAAAAAACCTTTATAATAGCTAGCCTTAACCCTCATACCGCTAAACCATGATATTCGACATCACGACATAGCATAGGAGTCGTACTGTGAGCACCTTAACCAAATCTGACATGATTGAGCATTTGATGAGTCACCTAAACCTAACACGCCAAGAAGGCCGCTGTCTGGTGGAGAACTTTTTTGATGAGCTGTCAGAGAGTTTGATTGATGGCAAAGAGGTCAAGCTTTCAGGCTTTGGCAACTTTGAGCTTAAAGATAAAAACAGCCGTCCAGGCCGTAACCCGAAAACAGGGGAGCCTGTTGCAGTATCCGCGCGCCGTGTGGTTACTTTTAAGACAGGGCAGAAATTTCGTCAGAAGGTTGACGAGCGTTTGTTTGATAGCTAATACCTAGTTTGGCACTGCGCTGAACGATAGTGTGTCTGTTTTATCGTGAGTTTATAAGAATGCTAGTGCGTATTTGCACTTAGTTATTTTTGCGTACATCTATGTATTTCGATATTGCAGCACGCATCGCATATTAGGGTTATCTATAAAGTAGAAACCTACTAAAATCATAAATAATAGACATAAAAAAAGAGAGCATATGCTCTCTTTTTTTTACTACAGTTTATCTATTGTATGAACAATAAATTACTGAGCTTCTTCAACTACTACTTCGTCAGAAGCTTCAACAGCAGCAGTATCAGTTTCGCTAGCTACGTCTACGCTAGTGGTGTCGCCGTCTACAGGAACTTCAGCGTCCATTTCGTCAGTAGCAGTTGCAACTTGAGCGTCAGCGATGTCAGCTTCAGCGTCAGCAACAGCAGCGTCAGCATCAGCAGGGATAGCTTCACCGTCAGCAGCGCCTTCAGCTAGCTCTTCTTGTGCGTCTTGCACTTCTTCTTGCGCGTCAGATAGATCTTCAGCAGCGTTTTCTTTGCTGCTATCACAGGCAGTAAGGCCCATAGTTGCAGTCATGATACCAGCTAGAGCAAGTAATTTAAGTTTCATATGGTTTTCTCCGGAAAAATGAAATGAGCAGTAGCAGCAACAAAGGTCGAAATCCGAGATTTCTCAGAATTCAACTAGTCTTAGTCACAGCTACTCAGCTTCCACGCATTCTATAGGTTTTCTAAGTAAATAGAAATAGCCTGTACAATTAAGTAACAATAAAATTTAAAATAATATTTTACTTTCTCTATCCGATATACTTTTTAATACAAGAGGCTAGATTAATCGACGTATAATCAATGACATCAGAGGGATTAAGACCTCTTTTGGTTCTCGTTTTTTGTCTCGAATTGTTGATATTAACCCTGTTTTTACGGGTAAGAATTAAATTAAATAATCCGATTATGGTCCTATATTACATAAATCCTAGTTAAGTTAGCAATTTTATAGGTTTCTACTTGCTTTTAGGATAGTAGACTAGGTCATAGCGTAAATTGACTGGCTAAATAATATATAACATAAGTAATGATTAATAAAAGTAGTGGCTAATAGAGATAGTGGTTAATAGAAATAATGAATCAATCTATATTTGAGGAATAGAATTATGAAATGGCAAGGTAGACGAGGTAGCTCGAATGTGCGCTCTAGCACAGGTGGTGGTAAGATGGTCGGCGGTGGTATTGGCGGTATTATTATCGCTGGTATTTTGTGGTTGGTATTTGGGGTAAACCCAATGACCGCATTACAGACAGGCCAAGCGGTCACAGGCGGTGGTAGTGAATCATCTACTGAGGTTGCAACTAGCACAGACCGAGACACGCAGTTTGTGAAAGTTGTATTGGCAGATACAGAAGAAGTCTGGCATCAAATCTTTAATGAAGCTGGTAGTACTTATCAAGAGCCGTCATTGATTTTGTTTAATGGTCAGGTCAGCTCAGCATGTGGTAGTGCTAGCTCTGCAACCGGTCCATTTTATTGTCCAGGGGATCAGACTGTTTATTTGGATACGTCATTCTTTGTAGAGATGCGTCAGAATCTTGGTATTTCAGGCGATCAGCAAGGCTCTGGTGGTGAAGAGAACCAAGGCAAGGCTGGCGATTTCGCACAGGCCTACGTGATAGCGCATGAGGTCGGTCATCATGTTCAGACGCTACTGGGCATTAGCCAACAGGTCAATGAAGCTCGTCAGCAAGTGACCCAAGCACAGTCCAATAAGCTATCAGTATTGCAAGAGTTGCAAGCGGATTGTTTTGCTGGTGTATGGGCACAGCGCAATCAAGAGCGTGTACAGTTTTTAGAAGCTGGAGATCTTGATGAAGCGGTGAATGCAGCTAGTCAAATTGGTGATGATCGTCTAGCGAAAGCGAGTGGTGGTGCAGTAGTGCCCGATAACTTTACTCATGGTACCAGTCAACAACGTGTCGAATGGTTCACCCGTGGTCTAGAAAGCGGTAATGTACAATCTTGCGATACGTTCAGCGGTGCACTTTAATGGCCATATGTATTAATAACTGTGTATTTGACTAATGATGTATTTCTAATACTAATGTTTTTGATTATAAGTCTAGCGCATGGACTTATAATCAAAATTAAGACATAAAAAAGTCTGCAACGAATTGCAGGCTTTTTTATCATCTTTTATCTGATATTACTCAATCAATTGTCAAATAATATCAGCGTAGAAAGATTTAGTTGTTGTCAAGAACATAACCACCAGCACCGCCAATCGCTGCACCAGCCAATGCGCCACGAGCGATATCTTTGCTGTCGCCTTTGCTTCTAATAAGAGCACCAGCTGCTGCGCCAGCGGTAGCACCTTTAGCTGTATTGCTCATACCGCTATAAGAGTTACAACCAGTCATGATTAGGGCTGAGCTAGTAATTGCAGTCATTGCGATCGTTTTAGCAAATTTCATATTATCACCTATTAAGTCATCAAGTTTAAAATACAATACCTTCAAAATACTGTGTCCATGATATTTTCAAGTATATTCCTACTGTCTGTCATAATAGTCGGTTACTAATAATATAGTCGTAGTAAAAGCGCTAAACTTTGCAAACGAGATGTAAGCGATGTTGCCGCACTGTATCATCAGTAGTGCTTGTGAATGACAGAGCAGCATAGTTTAATTGGCTTAACTATTAATATTTTGATGCTGTCATAAAAAAGACTACCTATAGGCTGTCTCTTATACACATCTGACGCTGCCGACGATATGCAGTGTGTAG
>CAJXUF010000215.1 GCA_913061175.1 uncultured Psychrobacter sp. | reverse complement strand
ATCTACACACTGCATATCGTCGGCAGCGTCAGATGTGTATAAGAGACAGACGTAAGGTTACCGCCAACTGCTCAAGCTTGTTGATGAGTTTGCCTACGGTACGGTTTTCGCTCATTGCGCCACTTTCAATATAGGCTCTTAATTCTTGTTCGGTACGTCTGCGAATGCGAAGTACTCTTTCGCTCTCACGGCTCAGTTCTGCTATCAAATCCGCTAAAAACTGACGTTGATGTAAGCTTAAATGCTTTGCTGCAGGTGTTTGTAAGACATACTGCAATTGCTCACGAAACTCTGTGACACGGTTGTAATCACATAATAGTTGAAAAAACCCTTCAAAAGCACTGCCAGCTTCGGTCTCTGATAACACATTTTCTTGTTTCATAACTTCATTTAGCAGATTGCCTCTTGAAGTAGCGTCGTCGATCATCTGTATGCGAACGTCTTTATCAAGCTTACGTATTTGTTCTTCTAATAACCTAAAATCACCGGTGAGTTGTGACGCAAGCTGGTATATTTCACGGATATATTCACGCTGTTCATTGTCGCTCAACGTATGTACCACACCTGCCTGCAAATCGTCTATTTGACGCTGAATGGCTGCTTTTTTTTCTTCAAGTAACTTAACTCGGCTATCAGTATCTTCATTGGTAACGACCACAAAATCTCGAACAGCTTCTTGTACGATACGCAAGTGTGAGGCACTGACACCAATACTACGTTCTTCTAGCCCATGACAAAAGCGTATCACCATTTCTGTTGCATCAGTTTTGGTCAATAGATCATCAAGTTCACGAAGCCAGCCCTGAGCTATCCATTGATTAAGGTAAGTAGTAGCGTTGGTTTGGGTTTCCCAAATACCAAGATTACGACTGTGTTCAATTTGCGCCTCTAATAGTAATTTAGCTCGGTTATAGGGCACTTCGCTACGTTCACTGAATAGATCAGAGATAAACGCCATTATGTGCGGTGCATTGTCTGCTCGCATCAATCGCCATCCTGCATGCTCTTGATATAAGCGCCGATACTTAGCAGATAGGCCTTGAAAACTCACAATAGACTCCTTATCGGATAGAGGAAATTAACCCCAAATTTATTTAATATGGCAAATATGCTTGTCAGTCTATTTTTATTATTATCAAACCCCGATTTTCACAAAGCCACCTGACAAATATTATGATTAGCAAGTTGTAGTGCTAGCTTTATATAAACAGGCTTAGATGAATTATCACCATAGTATTTTCATATTGTGGTTGATAATCAGTATTTCTATAAATACTATTTATAGACCCGTAATATTATAGGTAATCACATCTGATAACTTTTAAACATATGGATATAAGTTAATGCTGCAAGCGCCCATCACTTCATAACCACCTTGCCAGCCGCACCATCCATGCGATAGTTTTTAATGTCCCCGGCGATAACTAAGTTAATGGCTTTTTCAATCTCATCAAGGGGAACATTGAACCACTCTGTCGCCTTGTAAAGATTATTATCTGCTGCTTTTGAAGATACTTTGACTCTTTGATCATAGAAGAAGGCATGCAAGACCCTTTCCACACTACGAGCATTGGCCTCATAGACTTGCCATTCAGCTATGATATCTACGGGCTGTTGCAAGAAAGCGGTATCCCTAATCGAGTGTTTAGTACGCGCTTCTCCTGTAAGGGTTGAGAAGCCAATTTTGTGCAGATGTTTATAGTGCGCTAAATCACTTGGGGTCTCAGCCAGCTTAGCAACATAAATGACACCGGTAAGTTGTCGCTCGTCCCCAAAGTTTTTGGCGAGCTCATCGTCCATCCAGTCAGGATCAGTGATTAATAACTGGTAGCTGTTTTCGTATTTATATTGAGCAGTAGCCAATGAATGTGTGAGCATATTGGACTCTGTACCATTAGAGAATATTAAGCGTAATCTCTCTTGGCTACGGGTATTCTTTCTGGCCTCTGCTTTATAAATATTAGCCACATAGCAAAGCATGCCGTTTAAAACAAATACGCTGCCAATATTGATATCTTTCACTGATGAAAAGTTAGTTTTAGTAAAAGCACCCGTTTGAATGGCTTTAGATATGCGCTCAAAGGTTGCTTCAAATTTATAAAAGTCCTTACATTCGAACCGGCTGGCTATATCTTCGTCATTATATTGATCGTAGCTGGCACGTGTATTGCTCTGATGGTCATTGACTAAGATTTCAGAGTGAATATTGTCAAAAAGTCCTAGGTCATCACTGTTGAAAATATCATCTAGACTATTAATAACAGGTAGCTCGCTAACAGCCTTGGTTACCGGTTCAGCTTCTTTAGTGCTAGCGCTGATTGCGTTTTCAGACCCATCCTCCTTATTCTCCTTATTGCTCACGCTTTTGTCTGAGAGTGTCGGTTTGTCGTCAGATAGGGTAGAAGTAGTACTTTGCGTAGCCAATAAACCATGCTTATCTAAAGCTAGCAATTCTTGCGAGTTTGCGTGGTTGGTTTGTATGGTAGCTAAGAGGCGAGCATTTATCTTTTCATTAATATCGCTAGCACTGCTACTAGGCACGCGCCCCTGTTGATCGATAAAAAGGTTGATAGTGTCAAACTGCTGCGCTAAAACGCTGTTATTCGCCGAGCTTTTGGTGACAGGCTTTATATCGTCTAATAAACCAGTACTGTCATTTAAAAAAATATCGTCTAGTGTTTTGTACTCACGACTTTGATAGATCTCATCGAGTTTAATCATGACTATTGGCTTCTCGCTTGGCTTTTTGGTTTCTGACATAAGTGATAACCTCAGCCATACGTCGCTCGATAGCGTCCTCTGAGTTTTTATTAGGTTGACGATTTTTATCTTTCATAAATGCAACGATCTTTGGCCACATCAGAACCGCTTCTTCCTCAGTAACAGTAGAGCGGCTGGCATAGACGACGTCATTGATTGTTTGCAATACTTCTTTGTCCACTGTCCTAGAGAGAACTTCATACGCATCATGAAAGGGGTTGACTGATTTCACAAGGTCAATGGGAAGGTTGTTTACATTGACGAACTTACTGCCCACCTTCACAAAACCGTTGCTAGGGTTCGAGTCGTTGCTACTGCTTGATTGAGTTTTGGGGTTATAAATTTTTGCATCAGCTGGCAGGTGGCGCTCTTTAATAATGTCACTTTCATTGAGCTGACCTTTCCGTTCAGCGTTTAGAGTGGCGATATCGACATATTCAGTGCCTTGCTTAATAAAAAAACGCTCATTTTCGATGACCGCATCCTCAGGAATATCCTTACCTTCAACCACGCCACCTTGGCGGTTAATAGCCATATACTGCATGACACCTTCTTGTACTTGCCGTACCTCATCAGTGTCTAGCGCTGGATACTTACTACGAATAATACTAGGGATGACGGAATCTGATACGGCTTCTGTTTCTACGTTATTGGTCTCAGCAGCGATATACTTTTTTATGTTCTCTGTATTTTGGGCTAACTGCGCCAATATCTCATCACGGTCTTGGTTGAGTATCTTCATGACTCGATCGGAGGGAGGGTTTACTGTATCGTCAATGACGATGGTACCTGCCGGCAAGTCGGCCTTGCCTAATATATCCAGCTCACTACGACGTTTAAAGTTGATGTTAGGTTTGAGCACTTGCTCCATTAGTAGTGATAAAGTAATGGCTTTTAATAAGTCATTAACAGAGCTTGTCACTTCAGATTTATCAGCTTCTGGCTCAGCGATTAGATTGGTAAATTGAGCATGGTGTTTGCCCTTGCTATCGCGTGTTGAGCGGCCAATAATCTGCACCACCTCGGTCAGAGAGCCTCGATAGCCAATGGTCAATACGTGTTCACAATACTCCCAGTCAAAGCCTTCTTTTGCCATGCCAAGAGCAATAATGATATCCATCTGATCGCGAGAGGTAATATCGGCTAAATAAGCCTGAGTATTCGCCCGCATAGCGTCATCAGTCACTAGATCTGCGAGTAGCAATTGCTTACCGTCATGTGCGCGTATTGTCATAACACCAGTAATATCATCACGAGACTCAACTTCACCAATGACATCTATGATACGGCCAACGGTCTCATACTTGTCTGTCTCAGCAGTGAGACTGTTGACGTTAGGAATGTGGATGATGGTTTTTTTGCTGGTATCCAAGCATTCATCTAAGGCATCAAAAAATGATTTTTTATAAAAGTGATAGCCGAGCCCTAATGATTTTAAGTATTCATAACCATTCAGCTGTTCGTAGTAGGTGTAAGTTACCTTATCGAACTTTTCTTCGTCGCTATCTGACAAGATGGGCACTGAATCGCCACGGAAATACGAGCCCGTCATTGCCACAATATGCGCGCTAGTCTGTGTCATAATGCCATCTAGTATGGCACCCAAGCGATTAGAGTCACCTGCTGAGACGTGATGGAATTCATCAATACCAATAAGTATGTCATTAAATAGCTCAATACTGCCGCCGTTCTCGATTATCTTATCAAAGCCATATCTAAAACTGTGATGGGTACAGACTAATACTTGGGGTAGGGAGTCGTGATCGCTATTCCCGTTGATAAACTCTGAGACTGTCTCTTATACACATCTGACGCTGCCGACGATATGC
>CAJXUF010000214.1 GCA_913061175.1 uncultured Psychrobacter sp. | reverse complement strand
ATCCAATCGTGCAGACGCTGAATACCCATTTCATAAGCCAACTTATAATAATAAGTATCGACCGACATCGCGATGGATTTTTTCAGATCTACCGTGCCATGACCGCCACGTTTCCAATCGCGGAATCGATGGCTGTCACCTGGTAAACTAAAGTAGCCAGGGTCATAGATAGTGCTGTTCCAATCACGTAGACCATAATGAATACCGCCCAAACCCTCAAATGGCTTGATAGTAGAGCCAGGTGGGTAGGTACCTTGTAGTGCACGGTTATAAAGTGGCTGATCCAAATCTTCACGCAGATCGTCGTAATCTTTAAAAGAGATACCCGATATAAAAGGGTTAGGGTCGTAGCTTGGATTACTAACAAATGCCAAGACGTCACCGTTTTTGGGATCTATCGCAACGATTGCACCGCGGCGTCCATCGAGCTGCTGCTGGGCGATGGTTTGCAGACCATAATCCAAGCTCAACGTAATATCGTTACCCGCTATCGGCGGCTTGGTATCCAGTTGACGTAAGATATTACCATGTGCGTCTGTTTCTACCGATTGATAACCCGGTTGCCCAAGCAAAATATCTTCATAGTAGTCTTCAATACCGATTTTACCAATCAAGTCAGTACCAGCGTAACGGTCTTTATCAATACGCTTTGACTCTTTGTCATTGATACGTCCGACATAGCCGATGACATGGGCAAACAGCTCATCATAAGGATAAGAGCGTGTAAGTTTGCTTTGGATAGAGACCCCACGGAAGAATGGCTTACGCTCGCTAAACTGAGCCAACTGTGCTTCTGTTAAATCAATCTTAATCGTCACAGGGTCGTTTTTATTTTTACTTAGACGCGCCAAGATGTCAGTGATATCTGTATCGGTTAAATCAAAAATCGGCGCTAGTAGATGCAACGTACGCTCAGGGTTTTCGACCTCATCAGGACTGAGCATCGCTGTAAATACAGGCTGATTGTCTGCCAGTATTACCCCGTTACGATCATAGATATACCCACGACTAGGCGGCGCAGATATCAGTTTGATACGGTTGTTATCGGCTTGCGTTGTGTACTGATCATGAGCGTAGACTTGCAAATACCCATAACGTGTTATCAAACCGCCCAAACCAATCAATATTATAATCCCAAAGATGATAATACGATTGGTAAAGGTGCTGTTGACCTGTTCGGTATTGGGAGTTATCGGTTTATTCATAGAAGATCAGAGCCCAAACGGTCAGTGAGTCAATAAAAGAAAAATAAGAGGGCAGGTTGGTTAACCAAAGTGCGGTGAGTCTAAAAGATAATGCAAATGGTTTCAATCACATAGAAGGGTATGGTGTGAAATCGTTATGCAGTCATTTATACGCAGGTAGTCTTTGTCATTGCACTACAAATTATAACAGAACAAATGAACAGGCGCAGTACTCAGTCATATATTTTGTCTTGATTATCTACTGACCAAGAACTGGCTTATATTTAGGTTTTTATTGGGTAGCAGACGATATGGACCATGTCATCTTTAGTCACAACTTGCCGCTGGTCTATATGTGCTAATAAATGGCAAGTATGCTAAAATCAGGCGATTTATTTTATAGTAGTTATTATGGGCGGAGCGTCTTTTGAAACGTTCTCATTTTGCTAAAGTTTCGTTATCAGTAGCGACAATATTAGCAACGACAATCAACCTGTCAGGGACTAGATAAGTCATGGACGTAAATTCATTATGGCAGACGATAGCTGAACACCCAGAGTTCTTTGCCATGCTGACCATCCCACCAGTGACGGCATTCGTCACTTGGGTACATGTGTGGATGGCGCTCAAGATGCTGTTCTACCCGGTCAAGTTTTGGGGTATTCGTATTCCTAACTTCCCATTTTTTGGGTTGCCAGGTATTGGTTGGCAAGGTATTGTTCCGCGCAAAGCGGGCAAGATATCAGGGGTTATCGTTGACCAGACGCTCTCAAAACTCGGTTCGCTTGATGAGTTTTTTAAGGCGATGGAACCTGAGCAAATGGCGATATTTGTCACCGATACGGTAGACAAAAACCTTGAGCCATTGATTGATGAGATTATGCTGGATCACTCGCCAGCATTATGGGGCAATCTACCTTACGCCCTAAAGCGTCGTGTCTATGCGCAAGCCCACAAAGAGCTACCTAGTATTATGCAGTCGCTTGTGACAGATTTGACTTATCATGTCGAAGACTTGGTCGATATGCGCAAAATGATTGTCAATACCATGGAAAATGATCGTCGTTTGATGGTCAATATGTTTTTAAAGGTCGGTCAAAAAGAGATCGATTTTATCTGGCACATTAGTGCTTTGATTGGTCTGGTATTTGGTATTATCCAGATGTTTATATTTTTGGTGGTGCCGCAGCATTGGACCGTACCGTTCTTTGCCGCAATTTGGGGGTTTCTCACCAATTGGATTGCCATTTGGATGGTGTTTAATCCAGTAGAGCCGCACTTTATACCTTATTTGAAGCTGTTTACGGTGCAGAGTCGCTTTCCATTTATCAAACCTGTCATACCGCATATCGCAAAGTATCGTTTGCAAGGCGGCTTTATGAAGCGCCAAGAAGAAGTTTCTGAGGTTTTTGCTGAAATTGTGGTGAAGGATTTGGTCACTCTAGAAAACATCATGAATGAAATGATGTATGGTGATCGCTCAGCACAAACCCGTGATTTGATGAAATCGCATCTATATACGGTGCTAGAGTCACCAGTGATTAGTACGACATTACGTGTGGGATTGGGTCGCCGTGATTATGGACAACTCAAAAACACCATTATTGACAAGTCTATTGTCGCAACGATGGTACCACTGCGAGATCCTGAGCTAAATGAAAGCCGAGCCAGTAAAATATTTGGTCTGTTTCGCGATAGAATACGTGCGCTAACGCCAAATGAGTTTCAGAACCTGTTGCGTCCAGCTTTCCGTGAGGATGAGATGACGTTGATTGTTTTGGGTGGTTTGACTGGTTTCCTAGCAGGTTGGTTGCATTTAGTGTTAGTATTTTTCCCCTCGATGCAATAACGCATTAATAAGTATTTTTAATTAGTCATGAACGGCTGTATTGAATAAGCTTTGAATAACTAAAAAATGTAAAATTAACAACAGATAAGCATTTTGTATCAATCATTCATATTGGTACGTCACAATGATAGTAGCGGGTTTTATGTGCTTCTACAGCAATTGAAACCTCAGTTTTTAACCGTAAACTATGACCGCATAAAGGACTATTAGCGTTTGCCAGTGGCTAGCAATGCCATCGGTGAACCCTTAATTGTATCCAAGGTAAACAAGGTTAGACCGTATGTTAATCACAGAATTGGGTTATTTTGCCTTGCTGGCCGCTTTTATACTGGCGATTTTGCAGGTGGTACTACCAACCATTGGCGTCATGCGTGACCACGTCGCTTGGCAGCGTTTGGCGCCAAGTCTGGCATGGGCACAATTTGCGGCAATGATTACCTCATTTGCTGCACTGATGGCAGGCTTTTATTACAACGACTTTAGCCTCGTCTATGTCACTCAGCATTCCAATACATTGCTGCCTTGGTACTACAAGCTGTCGGCGACATGGGGCGGGCATGAAGGCTCGCTGCTGCTTTGGATGACCATTATGGCCACTTGGTGTGCATTGGTCTCTTACTTCAGTCGTGGGTTGCCATTGTCCATGCGTGCACGAGTGCTGGTGATACTAGCAGGCGTGCAGATGATGATGCTAGCGATGCTTATCTTTACCTCATCGCCATTTGATCGCACATTGCCCAATCTACCTGTTGATGGCGCGGATCTAAACCCTGTATTGCAAGATTTTGGTCTGATCATTCACCCACCGATGCTTTATATGGGTTATGTGGGTATGGTTGTGCCATTTGCGTTTTGTATGGCAGCATTGTGGGAAGGGCGTTTGGATGCGGTATGGACACGTTGGTCGCGTCCATGGGCATTGGCTGCTTGGGGTTTCTTAACAGTCGGTATCGCGCTTGGCTCATGGTGGGCTTATTATGAGCTTGGCTGGGGCGGTTGGTGGTTCTGGGATCCAGTAGAGAACGCCTCATTGATGCCGTGGTTGGCAGGGACGGCGCTACTGCATTCACTTGCTGTCACTGAAAAACGCGGTGTATTCAAAGCATGGACTATTATGCTCGCAATTTTTGCTTTTGCGCTTAGTCTGCTTGGTACGTTCTTAGTACGTTCAGGTGTCATCACGTCAGTGCATTCATTTGCCGCTGATCCGACGCGTGGTCTAGTGATTCTAGTCATTCTCGGTATTATCGTCGGTGGTGGTCTATTGATGTTTGCTGTACGTGGCTGGCGTTTGACGGTTGAGAGTCAGTATCGACTTATCTCACGTGAATCATTTTTGGTAATTAATAACGTTATTATTCTAATTTCAACCTTAGTCGTACTACTTGGTACGCTATATCCTATTATTGCTGATGCCTTTAACTTAGGTCAGGTATCTGTTGGCCCTCCATACTTCAACGCCTTATTTGTGCCGTTGACATGGCTGCTACTGGTGGCGATGGGTATGGGTTCTAATATCCGCTGGAAACCTGTCTCTTATACACATCTGACGCTGCCGACGATATGCAGTGT
>CAJXUF010000213.1 GCA_913061175.1 uncultured Psychrobacter sp. | reverse complement strand
TTTGAGTATTCTATTATCAGGTACGGCATTTCGTTCGACGTTTGAGCGCTTACATCTACATCCTAAGAATTTGTCGCGGACGATTGAGGATGCAGGAACGGTGATCAATCCATTGGTGCCATGGAGTGTGTGCGGGGTGTTTATCAGTCAGGCGTTAGGGGTGCCAGTATTAGACTACTTGCCTTATGCGTTCTTCTGTTATTTATCACTGCTATTGACGTTGCTATTCGGGTTTACTGGGCTGACGATTAGTAGAGTGAAAGAGGGGAAGGTGGTCGAAGCGTGATAGATAATGATTGATAAAAAAAGGCGTAGTTCATATGAGCTACGCCTTTTTCGTTTCGAAATAAGTGATTACTGATCTTCCGTTTGCGCATCCTGACTTTTGACGATTTTATGCTGATCCTCTGTGCTATCGACTTTCCAGTAGCTAGAAACATATAAATGCGTCTTTGGTATCGCGCGCTCAACTTTGAAGTACTGGCGCAGTGCACGCATACTATGGAACTCACACGCTGCCCAAACAGCAGGTTGACCATCCAGCCAGTTCAATGATTTAACATAGTCCAGTAAAGGGCTATCGTCTGCATTTGGATGCGCATTGATCACCCAATGTATCTCGACATTCTCTGGTTTTTTGAGCGTCTGACGATCTGCTTCAGTCGTCACTTCAAGTACTGCGTAACCACGAGCATCAGTAGGCGACTGGGCTAAGTTGACCGTAATCGCTGGTAGAGCGGTCATATCACCGACTAATAAAAACCAATCTGCTTCATTATTAATGAGTTTTTTTGGCCCTGGACCACCTACCAAAATTTGATCACCGACTTGCGCATGTCGTGCCCATGCCGATGCAGGTCCTTCCGTCTCATGTAAAGCAAAATCAACATCTATTTCGCCATCACGTTGCACGCTCACCGTATAAGTACGCATCAGTGGGCGGCTACCTGCATCTTGAGGGAATATCAGTTTGATATAAGCACTTTCTTGATCGATAGGAAAATCAACCATACCAGCACCGCCAAGCGTGACACGGCACATATTTGGCGTAATGTATCTAGTGCCAATAACTTCTAGTACTCTTGGTGTAGGTTTTGCCATATTGTATTTTCCTTCTAACAACGAATTGGTTTTCTGATAGAACCAACCCGCTGCTTGTAAATTTTATTAAAAATTGGCTTTTAGGCTGACTGACATTTGACGTTCAGGGCCCATCCAGCAGTTATTGATATCGTAACAAGCACCAACATAGGTCTTATCGAACAGATTGTTGATACTCGCACCCACCGCGAGCATTGGGTTTATCTGATAGCTGCCGCCGACATCTACCAGCGTCACACTGGGTAAGTCATCGGAGTTTTGTTTATCAATCTGCATGCCGTCTTCGTAACGAATGCCAGCATTTAGAGTGAGTTTGTCTGTAGCATAGTAGTCTGCCCATAGCGTGGCTTTGTGTTTGGCAGTTTGAGCAGGGGTATTGCCGACTACATCAGGGTTGAACTCATCTTCTGTGATCTCAGCATCGGTGTAGCTGTAGCTTGCTGCGAGATCTACCCAGTCATTGAGCATGCGACTGCCTGATATCTCAAAGCCTTTTGATTCAATTTCACCAGTTTGCGTTTGGCTTCTGTAGTTGATTTCATCCGCTACTACGACGTTTTTTTGTGTGATATCAAATACGGCAAGCGTTCCTTGAGTGGCACGATCTTTTGACAAGTACTTCACCCCAGCTTCTACTTGATCGGCAGTGGTTGGCTTAAATGGTTCGTTGGTAATAAAGTTACTACCGACCACTGGCTGGAAAGACTGCGAGTAGCTGGCATAAGGGGAGAAACCATTACCAAAGTCATAAATAGCAGCAAAACGACCACTGGTTTCCGAGGCATCATTGTCAATTGTTTTGTCGCTATAGATGACACCTTCAGTGGCTTTGGTTTGCTCAGTAATACTGTCAAAATTATCGTGACGTAAGCCTGCCACTACGGTCCAGTCTTTCCACTTCATCTCATCTTGTACATAAAAACCAAGCTGACTTTGTTCGATATCTTCCTCTTGACGATAAGCATCTAATGGCAGAGTGTCAGCATTGATTTGTGAATAATCTGGATTAGATAAATCAAGATTTGGCGTACCATCTGCCCCAGCATCATAGTAAGTCGCGCTGCTATCTGTCTCTTGATACTCAACACCGAACAGTAGATTATGTGAGGTGTTAGCTGTATTGAATTTATAGGCAAGCTGATTGTCCGTGGTCCAGTTATTCATGCTCTCATCCGTGGTATAAGCCACGCGATTGAGAATCGTGTCACTGCCCTTTATAAACCCTCCACTGTTATACATATTGCGTTGCTGCGCCTCGGCGTCGGTATAGCGCGTGATATGTTTAAAAGTTAACTGGTCATTGATATCCCAGTTCACAGTAACGCTTGGCATAAATACTTCTTTACTAAACTTATTCCATTTATCGCCTGCATAGGCATCACTGCCCAATTTGCCATAGCTTGCCTTGTAGACAGTGCCGACAGCAGGCAATGGGGTAGATGGTACCATCTCTGGATCATCTTGATAAAACAGATTGGCAAGTACCGAGACATCATCAGTTGCCTGCCATTCAAGGGATGGATTAATCAGCAATCGCTCTTCTTCTGTGGTTTGCATTTGACCATCTTTTTGGCGTTTTAGCGCGACTAGGCGATAGTTTAAGGTGTCTGTGATAGGCCCTGTACTATCGACGGCCACTTCTTTTAGGTTTTGATTGCCAAGTCGTAGCTGTACTTCATTTTCTGGAGTGCTCTTAGGGGCTTTGGCTATTTGATTCACCATACCGCCGGGTGCTGCATAGCCATAAAGGGATGAAGCAGGACCTTTCACGACTTCGACCGCTTCAGTCGCATAGACATCGACTTGTGGCATTAAATTCCAAGCACCATCGTAGGGCAGTCTTAGTCCGTCATAAAAGTTTGAGTATGTTTTAAACCCGCGGATATTGTACTCATCAAAGACAGATACCGTACCGCGGCTCTCAGAGCTTACGCCTGGCTCATAACGTAGGGCAGCATTGACGCTATCTGCCTGACGCTTTTGCAACAGGTCTTGATCGATTCTGGTATAACTCATTGGCGCATTGTTTGGGTCCAATTCAGTTTTGGTACCAGTACTACGATAGCCATCTGAGTAGACGGTGATAGCATCTAAGGTGGCTGATGGTGTAGCAGCCTCATCGTTTTCAGTATTGTTTGTCGTCTCTACAGCGTAAGCGGCGTGACTCATACCCATGATCAGGCCAATTTGTACTGCTGTGGTGAGATATTTTTTGCGAATGACGTTAGGGGTTAGATGAGACCGCATCAGATTTCCTCTTGGACTAAAATGATTAAATATTATTTATGACAGTTAAAGCAAATTTACAACGACGCTAATAATAACACTAATGATAATTATTATCATTAAAAAATTACAACGAGACAGTTTTGAGAAGTATTTGCAGAAGTTAAAAAGGTAGAGACGCAGTGTTGCAAATGAAGCAGTATTACGAATAGAGTCATGCAGACTTACTGTTTTGAACGATGTATTTTAAACGATGGTTTTTACCAGACTTTTCTCGTATTATGCAGCAGCATTCTGAATACAATTATTTACAGTAGAGTTTTTACATCGCTGTATCGGCGTTATTCTAGCTTTCTGCGAGACCTTTTAAGATTGGTCTTGCAAGCAGATATACCATTATTATCGATAGGTTTACGTTGTTTATTGAGCAACCAAAGATTGTTTAAGGTCACATTTATGGACACACCCTCCAACCAACCCACCAACAACCAACGCTATTTCACAGTGTGGCGTTGGCATTTTTATGCAGGTATTTTTGTTGCTCCCTTTCTAGTTGTTTTGGCGATAACGGCGCTCGGTATGCTGTTTATGTCCAACACAGTAGGACGTGATAACGACCGCTTAACGGTTGTCGTGCCAGAGTCTACGGTTCAAGCACCTGTCTCTACTCAAGCAAAAAACGCGCTGAGCACCTTACCTGATAGCACACTGGTTAAATATATCGCTCCTCGTGATACCGATATAGTGGCTTTGTTTCAGATAAAATCAGACGACCAAAGCAATATGGTGGCAGTCAACCCTTATACGGCCGATATTGTTCAAAGTGTGCCTACTAGTAGCGGTCTTTATAGTACGTTCAATGATATTCACAGTGATTTGCTGATTGGTAAAGTCGGTGATTATTTGTTAGAAACGGCGGCATCATTGACTATTTTGATGATTTTGTCTGGTTGGTATCTGTGGTGGCAGAAACGTAAATCAGTCAAAGCGATGTTGATACCTAACGAGAGGGTAACCAATAAGAAAAAACGCTCTTTTATCCGTACGATTCATGCGACATTGGGCAGTTGGATATCTGTGCTACTACTGTTTTTCTGTATATCAGGTATGGCATGGGCAGGTGTATGGGGCGAAAGAGTGGTGCAAGCATGGAGCCAGTTTCCTGCGGGTAAGTGGGGCGTTGCGCCTGTTCCGGTATCGATTGACCACAGTCAACATGCTGCTATGCAAGAGTCTACACCAGCGCCGCATGTACATGGCTGTCTCTTATACACATCTCCGAGCCCACGAGACGGACTCCTATCTCG
>CAJXUF010000212.1 GCA_913061175.1 uncultured Psychrobacter sp. | reverse complement strand
GGTAGTGTGGTTCGCCCATGTGAGAGTAGGTCATCGTCAGCTCTCTATTCTAGATAAAGCCCCCAACGCGTTAGCGTTGGGGGCTTTTCTTTGTGCGCGGGTTGGTGACAGTGCTAGCTGTTGGAAACTTTAGCGCTAGATACTTTGGTCAAGAATTCAAACTTTCCTACAAACTAGTTTGATGTGATACTATTTATTCACTTCTAGAATCTACTATTTTTCATTTATTTTGGAGCACATTATGGGCGTTTCACTCTACTATACTGCTGAACGTTCTACTCTTTTGACTCAACAGGAGCAAGAAAAGATTGCGTCAATAGTCGATGAATATAATGAAAATTTCGAGCATGCAGATGATGCGGAGACTTTTGATCTCTATGCATACGATGACAGTGAGTCAGAGGTCATATTAGCAGGAGCTACGAAGTTGCCTGCTAGTATGGATGTAGGAGATCTTGTGTATACCCTAGAGCATTGGCTACTGTGTTTGACCCAGGTTCGCCTTGCGGTAACTGATGCAGAATGGCATGTACATCTAGATGATAACGATGCTGTATGGGTAGATGATAAATGGCAGATGGAAGAGTAGTGCTTCACCACTACTATGATTTGTATAACTGCTTAAATCAGTTTTTATATATTCATACGGTATTTACATAGAAAAACTCTCAACTGGATAACAGGCTGAGAGTTTTTTTATGAGGAATTATTTTAGTCTGCTTAATTTTTACTATTATCTATATAGACAATTCAAGTATCAGAAATATATCTATAATATGAATATATCCTTCATAATCTGCTCAAAATGATTTGACTTCTATCATTATAGCTGCTAATTTTAAACAGTACTTTTATTACAGGTATGTAAAAAATATATCTAAACCTTGTAGCCAATTTAATCTAGGATGAATCAAATTGTCTGCTCGTAATACCTTACTCCTATTCTCATAATTATCAAAAGGAATTGATAATGAAGTTAGCTCCTCTTTTTTCAATTGGTGCTTTAGCCGCTATTAGTCTTCTTGGCTGTTCTAACCAATCTGCTGATACGACTGATGGCTCATCAGCGACTTCTCAAGAAACTACCGTGCTACGGTTTTCGCATTTTTGGCCAGCAACCTCATCTATCAGTAAAGAAGTTTTTGAGCCTTGGGCAAAACAGATAGAAACAGATTCTGACGGCCGTCTAAAAGTTGAGCTGTATCCATCGGCGGGCCTTGCTAAAGCAGACGTTACTTACGAATCTGCGGCCAAAGGTACGATCGATATCGGTTCACAAGCGCATGGTTATACCAACGGTCGCTTTCCTTTGACTCAGATTACTGAGCTTCCAGGTTTGTCAAATTCAGCAACTCAAATGGGCTGTATGCTACAGACTTTATATGATGACGGTACTTTGGCGAGTGAGTACGAAGATACTCATTTACTGTTTATGTACGGCGGTGGACCTGGTGCACTTCATACAACGGATAAGTTAATTCGTACGCCTGCAGATATGAAAGGTATGCGTATTCGCCGTCCTTCAGCTGTGGCAGGTGACATTATCGAAAGTGCAGGCGCTTCACCAGTCGGTTTACCTGCAAACGATATGTATACCTCTCTACAGCGCGGTGTCGTTGATGGTTTGAGTTTCCCTTGGGAGGCGGTAACAGCATTTAAGATTGATGAGATTACCAAATATCATACTAACATTCCTTTCTATAGTTCAGCGCTTATGGTCACGATGAACAAAGACAAATACGACAATTTACCTGACGATCTAAAACAAGTTTTGGATAAAAATTCAGGAATGGCGTTGGCCAGTAAAGTTGGTGAAGTATTTGATAAGCATGACCAGATGGCAATCCAAGCTGCTAAAGATAAAGGTGATGAAATTGTCGAGATTCCTGATCCGTTAAATGATCCAGATTGGAAAGGGCCACTTGAAAGAGGAACCCAAAAATATCTAAGTGATGTTAACGCTTTGGGTTTAGATGCTGATGGCGTCTATGAAAAAGCAAAAGCTGCCAGTGCTGCCTGTAAGGTCTAACCTAATTGGAGGTGTCACATGGCATTTTTAGTCAAGCTCAGCGTCCTAATCTCTAGATTATGCCAGTTTATCGGTGGGGTGAGTCTCATCATCATCGTCCTAACCACCATGCTCGACGTCGTCGCACGCTACATATTCAAACTCACCGGCGGTGAGTTTGGCTTTACCGTCAAAGGCAGTGTAGAGATTGTCTCCTACTTTATGCTATTTGCATTACTAGCTGCCTTTGCCGCATTTGTCGAACGCTCACAAATCATCGTCGACGTTTTCACCCAGAAAATGCCACAGTCTATCAAAGGCTACCTCATGGGTATCTTTATGATGGGCTTCTTTATCATCGGCATCGTCTTCTCATGGGGGCTCTACGAGAGCGCCATTGACGCCTTAGAGTATGGCAAAGTCACCCAAGACCTTCGCATATCTATGATGCCTATCTATATGGTTAGTGCCTTCTTAAGCATCCTACTGGCCATTCGCTCATTGATCGAATCCATCAACATCTTTAAGACAGGCGAATTCTTTGACGCCGAGGAGACAGGCGCATGAGTCCAGAAATTATCGGTGCGATTGGCCTAGTTGTCATGATCCTGCTTGTCGTCCTACGAGTGCCTGTGGCACTTGCCATGTTAGGGGTAGGCTTAGTCGGTTTCGGTGCGGTCACCGCGCCTAGTGGTGCTCTACAAATGCTCAAAGACATCCCAGTCGATGTCTTAGCAAAGTATGACTTTAGTGCCATTCCTTTATTTATTCTTATGGGCGTGTTTGCCACTCACTCAGGTATGGCAGGTAAACTCTTTGAAGCCACCCGAACCATATTTGGCGGGGTAAGGGGTAGTCTTGGTATTGCTGGTATCGGTTCATCCGGTATCTTTGCCTCTATCTCAGGCTCATCACTCGCTACTGCCTCTACCATGACCAAAGTGGCCTTACCACAAATGGAGAAGTACGGTTATCAGCCAGGCTTTGCCTGCGGTATTTTAGCCGCTGGCGGTACGCTTGGTATTATGATTCCGCCCAGTATTGCCTTACTGGTCTATGCCATCTTAACCCAGCAGTCAGTAGGTGACATGTTCATCGCTGGTTTCTTACCCGGTATGCTCGGTATGGTAATGTACTCACTCACCGTCATGGTGATGGTACGCTGGAAACCGCATCTAGCAAAACGTGGTGAGAAAACGTCTTGGAAAGCCAAGCTGCTGTCGCTGACTGGTCTGATCCCGTTTAGCTTTATCTTTATTGTGATTATTGCCGGTATCTTCTTTGGGCTATTTACCCCAACAGAAGGCGCTGCAGTCGGGGCGTTTGTCTCATGGGCTTATGCCTTTGCTAAAGGCATGCGCTTAGATGGTCTTAAGCAGTCACTGATTGAGACGCTAGCACTCTCTGCCGTGGTGTTCTTTATGCTATTAGGTGCAGAAGCATTGGGATATTTTATCTCAGTCTCACGTTTGTCTTATACCTTGGCGTCTTGGATCGGTGGGCTAGCGGTCAGTCCAATGATTGTCCTGATCTGTATCTTGTTCATGTACTTCCTATTAGGACTGTTCATGGATGCGCTCGCGATGCTGGTAATCACGATACCTGTAGTATATCCCATCATTCTAGCGTTAGGGTTTGATCCGGTCTGGTTTGGCATCATTGCGGTATTGACGGTAGAGCTTGGTTTGATTACGCCGCCGATGGGGATGAATATCTTTGTGATTAAGGCGATGGCACCGCACATTAAGCTGAGTGATATGTTTCGAGGGGTGGCACCATTCATTGTCTCTGATGTGATTCGTTTGGTTATCTTGGTGATGTTCCCTGCCATCTCGCTTGTGCTGCTCGGGTAGGCTGAATCTAAAACCTCATGTATAACGTTATTGTATACAGCCATATTGCTAATAAAGCAGTGTGGCTTTTTTATTGGCTGATATTTTGTCTAAGAATTAAGAGAGGGATATTTTACAAACTCACAATCTATGACGCTGCATAGTGATAACTTTTCTTAGTGTTATAAAGGCCTGTGAATGTAGTAAACTGGTTTTCATTCATTTTCCTATATAACTTTATAAGTAGAGATAGTCATGGCTGTCGATTTTAGTAATACGCTTATCGTCGCAATTTCTGCGACGGCACTTTTTGATTTGACTGAGTCAGAAAACTATTTGCTAGAGCTGCTAGAGCAACGACCTACAAGTGCTATAAAAGAATTTAGGGAGTACATGACCGAGCGTGAAAATGATCCCTTGAATATTGGTGCAGGTTATCCGCTAATTAAAGCATTATTAAACTTAAATAAGTATTGTGATAATAGCGATGGACGAGATTCAGACATTGAAACACCATTGGTCGAAGTTGTTATCGTCTCAAAAAGCAGTCCAGACACTGGTATTCAGGTGCTTAATGCAATTCTAGAACATGATATTAATATCTCCCGTTCTGCTTTTGTTTCAGGTAGCCCTGTTGCGCCTTATATCAAAGACTTTAACGTTGACCTGTTCTTGACTACCAATCGCGACGATGCCCAGCAAGTTGCGGATGCCAATATCTGTGCCTGTGCCATATTAGATGCCACGCCTGTCAATACTTATGAGTTAGATACCTGTCTCTTATACACATCTCCGAGCCCACGAGACGGACTCCTATCT
>CAJXUF010000211.1 GCA_913061175.1 uncultured Psychrobacter sp. | reverse complement strand
GTCCGTCTCGTGGGCTCGGAGATGTGTATAAGAGACAGATCAGCATTGCAGTCATGCAGCTGTTTGAGCGAAAGGTTACGCGGACGCATAACGACTGGAGGCGCTTCACCACCTTCCATATTAAGGCGCTCCATCAATCTGAAATAGGGTGGCTGATAATGGTTCTCGCTAGTCTTGAAATCAATGAAAGCCTCACGATCGTTAATCTGTAAACGTGGATTGTTCATTCTTTCGTGACCGACGGTAGAAAACTCTCGCTCCGCCATGCCTGAGCCACAGACGGAACCAGCACCATGAGCTGGATAAATAATCGCCTGATCACCGAGCGCTAAAATGTCTTGTAAGGAGTCATAAAGTAAACCTGCAACTTCTCTACGACGCTCAGGATAGAAGTCAGTACGACCGACATCACCTACAAAGAGCGCATCGCCAGTAAAGACTCCAACCGCCTTATCTGGGTACGCCGTGTCAAACAGAGTATAAGCAAGATGATCATCGGTATGACCAGGCGTTTCTAAGACACGGATTTCTAATTGGCCAATTGAAAAGCAATCACAATTACGTACTGTCTCAGCGTAGACAACAGGTTGCTCTGGATTGGGTCCATGCAAAACTGTTGCTCCTGTCATTGCAGCCAAGATAGGTGCGCCAGAAACCAAATCCTCATTACGATGTGTTTCAAAAATATGAGTGATTTCAAGCCCTGCTGCACGCGCTTTTTCTACATATACCGCACAGTCACGACGTGGATCAATTACCGCTGCTTGACCGCCAGAGCCTACCAAGTAGGATAAGTGCGAAAGTCCAGGTGTCTTAATTTTCTCTAGTAGCATAGTCATTTCCTTATTATTGTTTTAATCAGGTTTACTGGCAGTACAGAGCGAGAGCTACCAGCCAAATCTAGTTTTACTGTCGCATAAGCTTGCATTCAATCTAGCATGAACTTCTAAGTGTCATCAATATACAATAACATATATTAAACTTGTTATTTACATAAGGACAAACGTAGAAGGCTTTAGGTTGAGAAGGTGAAGTGATCATTGTTTTTACTATTTAATTAATCGCTTTTACTTGTTGATATATATAGGTTAATTACACAGATATATCTTTTTTAGAATAAAAATATCTGTAAAACATTGAATTATTTTAATATGTCTGTATTATTGGACATATGGAAATAACTAATGCTATCGCAAGCTTTGCTGCGCTCTCTCAAGATACTCGTCTAAAGGCTTTTAAGCTGCTAGTCAGCCACGAGCCTGAAGGCCTACCTGCGGGCGAAATAGCCCGTCAGCTCTCTGTTCCTCATAACACAATGTCAGCTCACCTATCGGTGCTGGCACGGGCAGGGTGGGTGGTCTCACAGCGTCATAGCCGACAGATTATCTATCGTGCTTCGCTATCACATATGGATAACGTCATTCAGTTCCTGTTGCAAGATTGCTGTGCGGGACATCCGGAACTGTGTGCGTCACTCATGGATAGCCTGAGTGGCTGCAGAGTAAATGAGTCTGCTGAGCAAGGTAACGATTAAACCAATTATCAATTCAATAAATAAAATAGGTGTAAACACTATGAAGCCATTAATCTTTCATAATCCTAAATGCGGTACATCTCGTAACACACTTGCCATTATTAAAGCGTCAGGTGAAGAGCCAGAAGTGGTGGAATACCTGAAAAATACACCAACGCGCGACCGTTTAGTGGAGCTGTTGGCACAAATGCAGATTTCGCCTAGAGAGCTGTTAAGAAGTAAAGAAACTATCAATGATGAGCTTGGTCTGGATAATCCTGAGTTGTCTGACGACCAAATTATCGATGCCATGATTGCGCATCCTATTTTAATCAATCGTCCTATCGTAGTGACGGATAAAGGCGCTGCTCTATGCCGTCCTTCTGAACGTGTGTTTGAACTGCTAGCCAATCCAGTAAGTAGCTTTACAAAAGAAGACGGCGAGGTTGTTACTTATGATAAACACTGAGGTTGACCAAGTATTGGCAGTTGATCCTACTGTTTCGCCAGAATCCAGCCTAGACGATTTACCCAATATTGATATAGATAATCTTCAGCCTATCGATATTGAGTCTTTGGTTGCGCCAAATGACTCACGTCATCCGCCAAAAATACTAGTGCTATACGGTTCTGTCCGTGCGCGCTCGTTTTCTAGATTGGCCGCTGAAGAGTCAAGCCGATTGCTGCGTTGGTATGGTTGTGAAGTAAAAATGTTTGATCCATCTGGCCTACCATTGCCTGATGATGTAGATTCAGACCATCCTAAAGTACAAGAATTGCGGGAGCTGGCGCAGTGGTCAGAAGGCATGCTGTGGGTGAGTCCAGAGCGTCACGGCAGTATTACCAGTATTATGAAAGCGCAAATTGACTGGATACCGCTGTCACTAGGTGGCGTACGTCCAACTCAAGGTAAAACCCTAGCACTGATGCAAGTCAGCGGCGGTAGTCAGAGCTTTAATACGGTTAATCAGATGCGTATTCTCGGGCGCTGGATGCGGATGATTACTATCCCCAACCAATCTTCGATACCCAAAGCGTTTTTGGAGTTCAACGACGACAATCGCATGGATATGTCTCCGTTATATCTGCGTCTTGTCGATGTCTGTGAGGAGCTAGTAAAGTTTACTTGGCTCACACGCGGACGTTCAGATTATCTCACTGATCGTTATTCAGAACGTGTCGAGAGTGCTGAAGAACTATCGAGCCGCGTCAATCAAAAATCGATCTAACCTTCTAATCGATCTAATTCCCTATATTAAATCGGCTGAATAAAATCAGCTTAAGTAAGGTTGTACAATGCTTGCATTTGCTATTTTTGTGGTCACTTTAGTCTTAGTTATTTGGCAACCTAAAGGATTGGGTATCGGCTGGAGCGCCATGGGTGGCGCTTTAGTCGCGTTAGCGCTTGGCGTCGTGCAGTTATCAGATGTGGGTATCGTCTGGGATATTGTCTGGGATGCGACCTTTACTTTTGTGGCGCTGATTATCATCTCGCTTATCTTAGATAGGGCAGGGTTTTTTGGCTGGGCCGCATTGCACGTGGCACGCCTTGGCAATGGGCAAGGGCGCTTGTTGTTTCCGATGATTGTCATACTAGGTGCCTTTATTTCTGCCTTTTTTGCCAATGATGGTGCTGCACTACTATTGACCCCAATTGTCATCGCTATCTTGCTGCGTCTGAAATTTTCGCCACCATCAGCGCTGGCGTTTATTATAGCAACTGGTTTTATCGCTGATACGGCAAGCTTGCCACTGGTCACCTCAAATTTAGTCAATATTGTCAGTGCCAATTATTTCGATATTGGTTTCGGCCGTTATGCGGCGGTGATGGTACCGGTCAATATCGTGTCTGTATTAGCGACGCTATTGGTGTTGTGGGTTGTCTATGCACGTCATATTCCAAAAACTTACTCGACTAGCGAACTCAGCGCTCCAGAGTCTGCTATTACCGATCCATTGGTATTCCGAGCGGCTTTTCCACTATTAGGTTTGCTACTGGTCGCCTATTTTGCAACAGAGCCGTTGGGGCTGCCTATTTCACTGGTCACGGGCATCGCTGCTGTTGCACTAATGGCAATCGCTGGTCGTATATGGCAAGGGGGGCATGGTGCGGTAGTCTCTGTAAGCGATGTAGTACGTAAAGCACCTTGGCAAATCGTACTATTTTCAATCGGTATGTACTTGGTGGTATATGGTTTGGGTAATGCAGGACTTACGGCCTATGGTGCGCAAGTACTCAATTGGTTAGGACAACAAGGCGCAGTCATTGCTACCGTTGGAACTGGGTTCTTGTCTGCTATAGTCGCGTCTGTTATGAATAATATGCCAGCAACCCTAGTCGGCGCGCTTGCGATTGACCAAGCACAAGTGCCTGCAGCAACGCGAGAGCTGATGATTTATGCCAATGTCATCGGTAATGATTTGGGCCCTAAGTTTACGCCGATTGGTAGTCTGGCTACTTTACTATGGTTACATGTATTGGCAGAGAAAGACTACAAAATCAGCTGGGGACAGTACATAAAGATTGGTCTACTGATCACGCCGCCTGTGTTGTTAGTGACATTGTTAGCGTTGGTATTCTGGTTGCCAATGCTAACAATGTTGCCAAGCTAAGCTAGACAATAGAGAACTTGCTACAGTAATGTTTTATCGTGACAATGATATTCATTTTTAAATATCATTGTCATAATCAAGTATGAGACAAAGTAGTGATTAGCGCTTATCAAATTGGCAAAATAGATAACCAATATTAGGGTCTGTTGAACATTCAAATATTAGTACTTCTGATCGCTAAAATCGCATCAAACTAGGCGTAAACCGACGATAATGTCGAGACCTTAACTAGGCTTGCAACAACGTTTGAGATGATTTTAGCATCAGCCTTTCAGGGCAGGGCTATTTTTTGCCAATACATGGCGAAATTGTCTAACCTAGAACGACTAGACATCAAAAACTTCACTGCGTATTGTCTAAAAAATAGTCACTGCCAGTACCACATTTGAATGTTCAACAGACCTTAAACGATACGCATAAAAAAACCCTCATCAAATTGATGAGGGTTTTGGCAAATGCCATAATTGAATCAAAGTTGACTCAAGAAATTTACTACTAAAATGTGGCTCTCCAACCTGGGCTCGAACCAGGGACACACGGATTAACAGTCCGTTGCTC
>CAJXUF010000210.1 GCA_913061175.1 uncultured Psychrobacter sp. | reverse complement strand
AACTTTGCACGGTTGTTGATTAATGTTTGGATCTCACAGTCTACTGCGTCAATATTTTGGCGAATATTGTCTAAAAACTCTTTTTCAGTTGCGGTATCGCTAGCGCCTGTAGTGGTTTGATTTAGATTATCCATTGTTTGCTCTGGTGACTGCTCGCTCATTACCGCCCATCCTTTTAAGATTTTATCGCTGTTAGATATTACTATTATTTAAATATTGCTATTACATTGCTATTACTTAGGTAGCTCTATTGCCAAATCTGACTGTTTTCTGTTTTTAGTTAAAGGCTAAGCCTGATAATAGAAACTATATTCAAAATCAACCTCAAAACAGTCTATCAAAAACACCCTATATTGCCAGTGCCATTTGGCGTTAATGCTATATTTACTGCCAAATACAGCAGCTTGATACATAGCCGGCTCTACTATAGCAAAAACTAAGGTCAGTGCCCATGCGTAAATGCGTATAAATATACCAACTGTTATTAATATTAGCACAGCTGAGCCAGATAACAGCGACGCATAGCATAACTATGAGGCAACACCTGCCCAAAACTGTGTTACAGTTCCAGTTCAGCTCCCTACCCTGCTGTATATAAGAGGAGCATCATGTGATTAATAAAAAAAGGATACCTGATGAGCGCATTACAACAGCTACGCACTATGACCACGATTGTTGCTGATACTGGTGACCTTGCCGCTATTGCCCGTTTAAAACCTATCGATGCAACCACCAACCCAAGCCTTATTACCAAGGCTCTGATTCATCCTGATAATCAAGGCATGTTGTCAGAGACCATGAGTCGTCATAATGGTGACGTGGATGCCGTGATCGATGCGCTGACCATTCAGGTTGGCTGCGATATTTTAGAGCTGATCGAAGGCCGAGTCTCTACCGAAGTTGACGCTCGCTTATCTTACGACACTCAAGCGACGATAGATAAGGCACTGGCCTTTATGGATGCTTACCAAAAAGCGGGCGTCGATTCAGAGCGAGTATTGATCAAAATGGCGGCAACTTGGCAAGGCATCGAGGCGGCGCGCTATCTTGAGACTCAAAATATCCACTGCAACCTGACCTTACTGTTTGGACAACACCAAGCGATTGCCTGTGCAGATGCTGGCGTGACCCTGATATCGCCTTTCGTTGGCCGTATTCTAGATTGGCAAAAACGCCAACAAAGCCGTCAAAACGTACCGGCTTCTGATGACATGGGCGTACAGTCAGTCAAGCTCATTTATCAGTATTACAAGCAGCACGGTTACGAGACGCAAGTGATGGGCGCCAGTTTCCGCTCTACCGAGCAGATTTTGGCATTGGCAGGTTGTGACTTACTGACTATAGCTCCCAATCTCATTGATGAGTTGGCAGCCATGGATACCGAGGTAACTCGCCAACTGTCTCCGAGTATGTCGATGGATATGAAGGCGATGACTCAAGTAAGCTTAACGCACGAAGAGTTTAGTGCTGCGTATCAGCAAGACAAGGTTACACAGGACTTGTTGCCTAAGGGTATTGACGGTTTTATCGGGGCGCGTGACGAGCTGGCTAAGACATTAGCAGCCATTCGCGGACAATAATAGCCACACGACAGAGCACGACGGAGCACGACGGATACTGGGCTGGCACAAAAGATATTTGCCTACTAATAGTAAGTTGGCTATCATTACCTACTTCAAATGACAAGAAGCAAGGCTTATATGAAACGGCTATCAATATTATTGGCAGGCAGTGCTTTAGCGATCAGCGCCCAGGCAGTTAACTGGGTAGAGGTGTCCGAGAGCAGCTCTGGATCAATTTTTAGTATAGATTTGGATTCTATTGAAAGCTCTGACATCAGTATCATAGATGAAAAAGACGTCGAAAATATCACGGTATCTATCCTTAGAACCTATCCTAAAGATAAAGATGCCGATAAAGATGACTCGAAGGAAGCAAAAAGCAATATTGACCATAGTGAGCAGCAACTACTCATTTCATGCAAAGATGCCAGTTACTATAGACGAGCCTTTGTTAACTACAATGCTGAAGGCAAAGTAACCAAATCATGGCAGTCAGAAAAACCAATATTGACTACAAAAGACTTTAAAGTCACTACCCCAAAGACAGTCGGTCGTACGGTTATAGAGCAGTCTTGTAAGGACTACGAACAAGACGAAGAGCAATAAACACAGCCTACTTAACACAATACTAAAAAATATCAATACAGTATCAAAAAAAGCGCCCTGACATAGTATCAGGGCGCTTTTTTATTTGGAGAATCGTTTAATTATATCGACAGTACGACGTGTCTAGTAGTCAAAAACATAGCAATTTACTTTAGGCTTTTAGTACCGTATAAACAGGTACTGGGAACTCGCCATGCAAGTCGACCAAGTCCAGTAACACTAACGCACCGACTACAGTATGGTCAGCTGATTGACACAGCTCGTAAGCAGTAGTCAACGTACCACCAGTTGCCAAGATGTCATCGACCAATAGTACGCGCTCAGGCGGTAGATTGTTTTGCATCTCAAGCGTGTCTTTACCATACTCAAGTGCATAGGCTTTGTTGGCAACAGGCGGCGGCAGCTTACCTGGTTTACGTAGCAAGATCATGCCTTTGCCCAGACGGCCTGCTAGCATGCTGGCAAAGACAAAGCCGCGCGCTTCTACTGCACCCAGACAATCTACCTCGTCCATAAGCCCTTCTGGCAAAGCGGCAAGTAGCGCATCGATGACAGCGTCAATATGACTGCGTAGTAACGGGGTAATGTCATAAAAATCAATGCCAGCTTTTGGAAAGTCTGGTACTGTGCGAATAATCTGCCAAAACGGATGGTCAGTATTGAGCACATGAGACGTCTCATTGTTGGTGGCGGATGTGGCGGCGGCATTGGTACTCATGATGACCCTTAGCTTATGTATTTAGATGGTTTAGTTAGTTTAAATAAGACAACAACTGGATGATATATCAGCGATAAATGCTAAGCATTACTGTGAATTTAGCGGCGACTATTATAGCATAATTGGTTTTCGTGTGGCGGGCTGGCGTCCAGTCTTGTTATTAAGCGCTAACAAGGTAACGTATGTGATTGACTTGATAAAAGAAAAGTCATCTCAATATACAAGTGTAAACTTAACTATGAAAATTGCGGTTATATGCTAAACTACGTGCGTTTTTGCAGTCTAATATAATAGCTGTAATATTAAAAATGAGCGTTTATAGCACGCTGTAACTGTAATACTGGTAATGATCGATAGGACTATTTATGAAACGTTATGAATGTATTGTCTGCGGCTGGATATATGATGAGGCGCTTGGCTGCCCAGAAGAAGGTATCGCACCTGGTACTAAGTGGGAAGACATCCCTGATGACTGGACTTGCCCTGAGTGCGGTGTCGGCAAGCTTGATTTTGAGATGCTTGAGCTGTAGTAGATGACCCTCTAATTAGGACACTTCATGACAAAATCAAATGACATCAATAGTGCCAAATTGCCTGAAACGCTAGATAACAATCTAGAAGATCATCTGAATAACTACCCTACTCCTGAGTGGCGCAAGTTTGGGGAGCATCAATGGCGCGACTCCGACTTGAGTAAGCACCTTCGTCAAGCAATGATTGACATCGGTGATGGTATTGAGTTGTGTGTCGAAGCTGGCGGTAACCCCAACAATCCGCCGCTGCTGATGATCATGGGGCTAGGCTCACAAATGATATTTTGGCCAGACAATTTTATTAAGCGCTTTATCGATGCTGGTTTTTTTGTGATTCGTTTTGATAATCGTGATATCGGCTTGTCTTCTAAAGTGCAGATAGAAGGCTTGCCGCGTATTAGCCAGCTCAAAATGATGGTACGTCTACAGACAGGGCTGTCTAACAAAAGCACACAAGTTGCTTATAACTTGACGGACATGGCTGAAGACACCGCACGTCTAATTAAAGCACTCAAGCTTGGTAAGACACATCTGCTTGGGGCTTCAATGGGCGGTATGATTGCACAAATCGTGGCGGCACGTTATCCAAGCTTAGTGCAGCGAATGGCGCTTATGTTTACCACGACCAATCGTGCGTTTTTGAAGCCGCCCAAGCCCAAACAACTATACACCCTTATCAATCGTCCAGAGAGCCACTCTGAGCGTGATATCGTGCGTCATAGTGTTTGGTTTATGAAGACCGTTGGTACACCAGGTCATGTGAATGTGCGTATGGTCCGTGAAATCGCTAAGATTCGCTATCAGCGCAACTTCCACCCGCTTGGTACGGTGCAGCAGCTCAATGCTATCTTGGCATCAGGTTCTATCAGTCGGTTTAGTAAGCAAGTCAAAGCACCAACGATTGTATTACATGGTAGCGCTGACGGACTCCTGCCTGCCTCGCAGGGCCGAGTCGTTGCTAAAACCATCCCTAATGCTACGTTCCATCTCATCGAAGGCATGGCACACGATATTCCAGAGTATTATCAGCCTTATATGGTTGACTTAATCAGCAATCATTTATCGAGCAAATAGCTTTAAAAGACTAGGCCGTGTCTTCGATTCAATCGATAGTTATCTCAAGTCATCTAAGTGAGGTAAAAGCATCAGTGTCAAAAAAAGAGTGTAAAGCCTAGCGAAAAATCACAGGTTTTACACTCTTTTTTGTTGCCTATTTAATCCTAGGGCGTGTCCTCAATTCAATCGATAGTTATCTAAATGGGTTAAAAA
>CAJXUF010000209.1 GCA_913061175.1 uncultured Psychrobacter sp. | reverse complement strand
CTACACACTGCATATCGTCGGCAGCGTCAGATGTGTATAAGAGACAGGTATTGGACAAGGATATTTCTTGGCAACGCCGCTACAGATTGCCAACGCTACAGCCATGACAGCCAGTAAAGGTCAGCATATCACCCCGCATTTATTAAAGAGCAGTGACGGTGCCGCGGACGTCAAAATCATCACTAAGCCAGATGGTAAAATTGACTATAACGGTAAGCCGTCTGACTGGTTGCGTATGCATGATGCGATGGAAAGCGTGGTAGAAAACGGTACAGGACGCGGTATCTATACCCCGCGCTATCGTATCGCTGGTAAAACAGGTACTGCACAGGTGAAATCTATTGCGCAGGGCAAACGCTACGATAAGTCGGCAATCGATAAGCGCCACTGGGATCACGCTTGGTTTAATGGTTTTGCGCCAGTAGAAGACCCGCAGATTGCCCTCGCAGTATTGGTCGAAAATGGCGGCGGTGGTAGTGCTGTTGCCGCACCTATCGGCCGTGCTCTATTTGATTACTGGGTATTACAACGTAAAACAGATCCTGTGCTGCCACCTTCTGCTGATGAACTAAAAGTTATTAAACGCCAAAAGGCTTTTGAAAAAGCGATGCGTGATGCCATTCGTGATAAAGAAGCAAAAGCATTGGAAGAGAAAGAAGCCGCGGAAGCCGAAGCGGCAGCAGCGACATCTGAGTAACTAGACGTTTGAGTAGTTAATAGTATAAAAAGCAAAACCTAGTAAAGTAAAACCTAGCAAAGAATTGGTAAGCGAGACACGATAATGAAAAAAGCCTCAAATGGACGCGCACCAAAGAATAACCGTAAAGCGAAAAGTGCCGCAGCGGGTGATGTGCGCATCATTGGTGGTCAGTTTAAACGCCGTATTGTAAGTTTTATCGATGCAGATGGCCTGCGCCCGACCCCAGATCGCTTACGGGAGACTTTATTTAACTGGCTACTCGCTGACATTCATGATGCCCATGTACTCGATAGCTGCGCTGGCAGTGGCGTACTAGGATTTGAAGCACTATCTCGCGGTGCGGCCCACACAACATTTATCGAAATCAATCCAGCACAAAGTAACATGCTACGTCAGAGCGCTGAGCAATTACGCCTTGAGGCTGCTGCTTATCAAATCATCACTGGCACTGCTGAGCAAGTATTGCGTCAAGAGCAGCTGACTGCGCGCCCTTTTGACATTGTATTTATCGATCCGCCTTATGCTCAGGATTTATGGCAGCCTATTTTGACTGCGCTTATTACCAACGCTTTAATCAATACTGAAACACTGATTTATTTAGAAGCTGATAAAGATTTGTCAGCACAGCTTAAGCAATTGGAAGCGTCGCTAAATGAGAATTTAGACCTCCAATCAAGCGTTACTCAGCAACCAATCGCTTTTGAATGCTTGAAACAAACCAAAGTCGGACAAGTTGTCGCTGGACTTTATCAGCTGTCAGCGTCATAATCTCCTAATCTTCACTTTTTCTGCTAAATGACTCACATTTAAGTCAAATGTTAGCGTTAAAACGGATATGCGCAAAAATAAACCCCAATGCGGCTTGCAAGCTGCTACGCTACTGCTTATAATGTGCAGTCTGTTTTTTGAGAGCCCCGTTCCCAGCTAAACTCTCAACGAATTCTAATTTTAAGGTTTTATCATGAAAACACTTAGTGCAAAACCAGCTGAAGTGACCCATGACTGGTATGTCGTAGATGCTGACGGCAAAACCCTTGGTCGCTTAGCCACTCAAATCGCAACTCGCTTACGTGGCAAGCACAAGCCTTCTTTTACTCCGCACGTTGATACTGGTGACTTTATTGTTGTCATCAATGCTGACAAAATCACGGTAACGGGTAAAAAAGCACAAGACAAAAAGTACTATCGTCACAGTGGCTACCCAGGTGGTATTAAAGAAACCAACTTCAATAAGTTGCTTGCACATAAGCCTGAAGATGTTCTACACAAAGCAGTTAAGGGTATGCTTCCAAAGGGCCCTCTTGGCTATGCGATGATCAAGAAGCTGAAACTTTATGCGGGTACTGATCATCCACATACTGCACAGCAACCTAAAGAACTAGACATCTAAGGATATACTTATGGAACGCAATTACGGAACTGGTCGCCGCAAGACGTCTACTGCTCGTGTATTTTTATCAAAAGGTACTGGTAGTATCGTTGTTAACGGTAAGCCACTTGACGAATACTTCAGCCGTGAAACTTCACGCATGGTTGTACGTCAGCCATTAGAACTACTAGACTCTGCTAACGCATATGACTTATATGTAACTGTTGCAGGCGGTGGTATTAGTGGTCAAGCTGGCGCAATCCGCCACGGCATCACACGCGCATTAATCGAAGCTGACGAAACTTTGAAGCCTGCCCTAAAAGCAGCTGGTTTTGTTACTCGTGATTCACGTCAAGTTGAACGTAAGAAACTGGGTCTACGTAAAGCACGTAAACGTCCACAGTTCTCAAAACGTTAATCAAAACTCTCTCTTATATTTTTGCTGCTGTTGTCTTTTTCTCAGAGCTTCAGTAGCAAAGTTAAATAAGAGTCTGGTTTTGCAAAACCTTATAAGCTGGTCACAGCTTATAAGGTTTTTTTTATGTCTACTGATAGCGCGTTAACTATCTGATTGTCTTCATTAAGCTAGCTTTGTTTTACGGTGATAATCAAAATGAGCACCTTGTTTCGACACTACAAAGTAGAGCGTCTGTAGAAATTCTAACTTGCAAAGCATTAAACGCTACCCCATCATATCAGTAACTTTTTATTATTAGCCATGATGCCTCAAACCGTGCCGCAGAAGGATATTATGAAAGCGCCAGAACAATTCGACCCTAGCAAGCCATCTGCCAATAGCAGCGTGCCGCCTAGCATGAAACAGTCGGCTAAGTCGCCTGCGATACCGGCTGGCACACCGACAATTACCCAAAATCATAAGCGTACAGCGCAAGCAGATAACAAGCCATTTCAGTGGCAGTTTTTATCACCTAAGAATTGGGGCATTTGGTTATTATTCTTAATAATGCTACCGATGATATATCTGCCGTTACGTTGGCAGTTTTGGCTAGGTCGTAAGCTTGGTATGTTGATTTATAAAGCTGCTGGTTCACGTAGACGCGATACGTTAATTAACCTGAAGTTGGCATTTCCAGAAAAGCCCGAAGCTGAACGTGAATTAATGGCCAAGCAAGTATTTGTCAATCAAGGCATTGGTGTGTTTGAAACGTTATGCGCTTGGTTCAGGCCAAATATATTTACTAGAACTGTATCCATTTCTGGTTTACAGCATATTGTTAATGCGCAAAATGAGCAGCGGCCAGTTATCCTGCTCGGTGCACATTATACGATGCTAGATTTGGGTGGCCTATTATGTGCGCAGTTTTTCCCTGTAGACTGTATGTATCGTACGCAAAACAATCCTTTATTAGACTGGTTTATTTATAATGGTCGTACCAATATATTTGGTAAGCAAATCTCTAGTCGTGATATGCGAAGCTTAGTTACCTCTATCAAAGCAGGACACGTCATTTGGTATTCTCCTGACCAAGACTATGGTCTCAAGCAAGGTGTCATGGCGCCATTCTTCGGTGTACCTGCTGCGACGATTACTGCATCGCGTCGCATGGCAAAAATGGGTAGCAAAGAAAAGCCACCAGCTGTTATGGCACTGCATACTTATCGGCAGACACCTGACAACTTGCCGCGTGGTAAACGTCCCCATTATCATTTAACAATTACGCCAGAATTAGACAATTACCCAAGTAAAGATGAAGTCGCTGATGCTACTCGGGTCAATGAAGTTTTAGAAGGACTCATTCGTATTGATCCCACTCAGTGGATGTGGTTCCATCGCCGCTTCAAACATGGGCCAAACGGTCGTACCGATATCTATAAGTAAGCCTTTATTCCCAAAAATACTGGTGAAGTTTGCTATACTTTGCGGCTAATATTTTGCATTTTAGCTATGCACTGATAATAATTTGATAAACAAAATAACGGATTTTCCATGAGCAATAACAGTACTCCTGACAATCAAACTTCTGATACTTCAACCGAAGCTAAGCGCATCCTGACTGGTATTAAACCAACTGGCATTCCACATTTAGGTAACTATGTTGGCGCTATTCGTCCAGCGATTGAGTCTATTCAAAATAGTGATCATGAAGCGTTTTTCTTTTTAGCAGACTACCATGGCATCATCGGCTGCTATGACCCTGCTATCATTCATGAATCGACGAGAGCCATTGCCGCTACGTGGATTGCTTGTGGTTTAGACCCTGAGCGTGTTACGTTCTATCGTCAGTCAGACGTGCCTGAAATTCCAGAGCTTGCTTGGATTTTGAACTGCTCATGTGCCAAAGGTTTGATGAACCGCGCCCATGCCTATAAAGCAGCCGTTGATATCAATACAGAAAAAGCCGATGTCGATCCTGATCAAGGTGTCACCATGGGTCTGTTTGGTTATCCCGTGCTAATGGCGGCTGATATCTTGATGTTTAATGCGACCCATGTACCTGTTGGGCGTGACCAAGTGCAGCATATCGAGATGGCGCGTGATATCGCAGGTACTTTTAACCATCGTTATAAGTCGCTTTTCACGCTACCGTCCGCAGTCGTTGATAACGATATACCGCTACTTACTGGCCTAGATGGCCGCAAGATGAGTAAGAGCTATAGCAATACTGTCTCTTATACACATCTCCGAGCCCACGAGACGGACTC
>CAJXUF010000208.1 GCA_913061175.1 uncultured Psychrobacter sp. | reverse complement strand
GATCTACACACTGCATATCGTCGGCAGCGTCAGATGTGTATAAGAGACAGTCATTCAACAATACAATGATTAGAATTAAATAAATATAAATAGCAATGAAAAAAAACTACTATAAAGTGTGGATATAAGCAAAAACTCTAATTTTTGCTTATGTTTACTTTTAAACTTACATATCAGTTACAATTTCTAAAAATAAAAAATTGCTACGGGGAGAGTAGATCAGTATGAGTAACTTCAGTAGTTTTAGAGGCTAAGTATTTTGAGACATAACTACGATAAGGAAATAAATTAGCAAAGATATTATCAATCGTAGCGAAATCTCAAATAATTGATCTTTTAAGCTAAATAGCAATTATGAAGAATATGGAGTAGGCTTATCGAGCCACTTTTCCAATGCTTGTTTAATATATTCGCTTGGAAGTCTTTCTTGTTCTAATCTCTTAAAGCCATATATTCCTCGGCGCAATTCTGTAAATAATGTTAACTCGTCATGAGTTAAGTGTGTTGGCTCATGATTTATAGAGTCCGGCTCATCTACCATACGATTGATAAACTGTTTTATCGTTTGGTCGTCCATCATGATAGCGGTCAACTTTGGACAGTATTCTCTGGCGCGGCTTAATATCATTAAACCTTCAGAGTCAATATCGCCCCAGTACGCTACTGTCTTTTTCTGTAACCAGCCAGCATTCATCCAATTAATATTTTTACCACCCCCTGCAACTGCAATCGTGTTTTCTGTTTCTGGGAGTGCTAAGCAAGATTGCTCATTTTCTACGACTAAAATATGTTTAGCAGGCAGCGCTTGGCTATGTAGAACATGTATCGGTAATCTTAAAATAGGCAAGCCAGATAAAGCATATCTTGTATCAGGGCACAAAGGTCGTACCATTAACCAGCCTTTAGGCTTATCCAAGCATCCGAGCCAATAAGCTAAGCCTTGTTCTTTGATTTGCCCAGGATAAAAAGCTTCCAATAAGGTCTCGATAAGCTTGTGATAGGTTTCTATAAACTTGGTATCAACGTAACATACTGGCAAAGCGCGCAAGTATAGCCCGGCACCCATTCCTTTTTTTAATTGCGGTATAAGCGCGACCAGTAACTTTAGATCATCAGCACTCAAGTTATCAACAACTTCTAACATATCAATGAGAGCAAAAAATAAATTCTCATGCCAGCTATCTGCAATCTTATTTGTACTGTTAGCAGATGACATTGTCATGCCTTTAGCGATTTCGGTATGAAGGTAGCTTAGTTTTTTTTGCCAGTCTTTAAGCTGCTGGCGTGCCGATGCGCCTAATATTTCAGACAGTGCTTGAATATTAGGAATAGTTAAAGTGATAGGAAGGGTCTGTTCAGAAAAATGTCGAAAGCTATTATGCTGCCATTGCACCATATCAGCGAAAGCAAAATTACGCCACGCTTGCACAAATTCGTGGAAATGCAGTGTATGGTTGAGTAATTCATTACCTGTTTTGGGAGGCTTTAGGCTTATGACAATAGGGAAGGCTCTTTCATTTTTTAAACGGGCTTTAAGGCGTGGTAGATTGTCCCACTCTCGCTTTTTTAGTTGTGTGATGACTGCTGCAGGCATCAAACCCCAATTTGGTGTTTCTGTAGTTATCATCTCTTTAGTCATGAAGCTCAATACCTAATTCTGCAATTTCTTGGTTGTCTTGGGAGAACTGTTCAAGCTTATTCTTTGCCAGGATGTTATCCACTTCTTTCCAAGTAACTTCGCATAATCGGCTTTCATGATGTTCTTGGTTACGCTCAGCAATCAGTAAGCTTCTGGCAGATTCACGTGCCAAATTTAGGTTCTTAAATGGGGTGATTAAGTTGACATGAATGTTTAGCTTTTTGAATACTTTTAGTACGCGGCGACTAACTTGTTCGGCAGTATTTGAAAAAGCTTCGTCCAGAAACACAGTACTATATATTGGCATATCACAGCCATCGGGCGTTAACACATAAGCGAGGCTTGCTGCAACAATCATACCCGCAAAAGATTCTTTTTCGCCGCCCGATTTGCCACTTGATGAGCTGAGCACGTCCAAGACCTCTTGTGTATCGTTATCAATTTCTTCAGCAAAAAATGCCAGCTGATAGCGAGGGTCTAATAAACGTAAACTTTCAAGGGTAGTACTCGAAGTGGAGCTAGTAGCTTTATCCAATATGTCGATGACCTCTTTAAGTAGGTAAAACCTTCTTGTATGGTTATCGTCGTTCACCGCAGAGAGGGCCTGATTGAGTTTTTGGTTAAAGGTTTGTACATGCAAGAAGTTTTCACGTTTTAAACTGAGCTTAAGATGAGAGTCTTGCCTAAACTCAGTTTTCTTTAATACCTCATTGATATGTCCAATACGCCGACGAATATCGTCATGCACCATAGATAAGTGATTACTTAGACGTGCCAGCGATTGAGTGGCATGTTTGTTTAAGCGTTTTTTAAATTCATCCAGTAACTCAGGTAATCCCTCATTGCTTAATTGGTTCAAATGGGCGATATAGTCATCCATACCATTCAGCCCTGTTTCCCATTCAACCGTATAAGCCTGCCATTGTGGTTTTGATTTATAGCTACTCATAATGCCGATAGCTGTATGAGTATATTTGTTGAGCCTACTTTGGTTTTCGTTTATTTTTTCTTCAAGCTGTTTGGTTATTTGCGTTTGATAGCTAGAATTGTCAAGCTCGATATTACCAACCAACGCCTTTAGCTGCTGTTTTACCTGCTCATCTAACTCTACTTCAGCTAATCTCTTAGATCTATCAAGCTCCTTTTGCACAGATGATAACTCTTGCTCTTTTGCACCGTTTTGACGCACCTTCTCTTTTTTATCTTGAGCGACTTTAGATAAAGCTTCTTCAGCATTATCAAAGCGTACTTTAGCTTGTTTTAAATCGCCTTGGGCGTTTTCAATAGCGCTTAGCTCATGTTCCTCATGCTCCAGTCTTTGTTGCCAATACGGTACATTGATTTGTGACCATTCAAATTCCTCTAACTTCTTCCATGAGGATATTTGCTCACTGACACTACGCATGGCTGCGCGTGCATCTTTCCAGTGTTTACTATCTTCTTGCAGCTTTGTTTTGAGCTGCTCTATTTCTACTTGCAGCAATGCGAGCTTGTTTTTGTTGCTAAAGCCCAGTTGCCAATGACGCCTATCATTAATACTCTGCAAGTCTTTTTTATCAAAGCGGCCTTTTTCTTTATGAATTAATCCTTGCCGAGTCATTGAAAAAGCAGTGCGGTCGAGCTGTTCGGTGTTAGCCACACACAGCAAATCATAACGAGATAAAAATGTTTTGAGCCAGTCACGATAAGAGTGAGTACGCCATTTTAGCTTACATAAAAAACCGTCAGCTTTAAATGCAGTATGGCTCTTAGCTTGTTGATTATCCAATACTACTTGTACACGGACATGTAATCCTGTGTGCTGGCTATTAAGCCATTTAGTAACAAGCGAGTAATACTCTTTTGGTACAAGTAATGTGGTTTTTAATCCTCCAAGTGCTCGCTCGATAGCGCCTTGCCAATCTTGTTCATCTTCTTCTATATCGACCAATTCACCGATATACATGAGTGTATTAGGATCAATGCCTAAACTACGGGAAATTGCGTCTTTTAGTTGGTTAAACTTCGGTGGAATATTTGAGTTAGGTTGGCTTTTAAGTGCTTCAATCTCATTTGATAGCTCTCGATGGTGTTCCTCAGTTTCATTTAAAGCAATGGCGCAGTCACCAAATTCACGTTCACGGTCTGCTTCTTGCTCAGCGAGATGCTCTTGAATATTATTGGCTTGAGTAATATTGCTGTGAAAAGTCTGCTCATCTAAAGTGGTTTTAATACTTAGGTTACGGCATAGTATTTGGTAACGAGAGGCGTTCGCATTGGTGCGGTTAAGGGTATCTTTAGTAGCTTGGATGTCTTTTTTTAGGCTATCAATGCGATTGCCGCCGAGGTTCATATATTCATCACGGCAGCGGTTTACTGTTTCAGTAGCATCACGCTCTTGTTGTTCGATTTGCGCAAGATCGCGCTCTAATTGCTCTAGCTGTTGTGACAACTGCTGTTGCTTTTGCTGATATAGTTTGGCGTAGCACTGAGCAAAATAGATCGGCAGCGCTTGTTTTTGCTTAGAAGTGTCATTAATAACTAATTGTGTTTTTACGATATCATCAGCAAGCTTTGGTAAGCGTTCAAGGTGGGTAACTTGCTCTTTGGCATCTTGCAGGCGAGTATGAATGGCAACCAAGTCACCGAATTCTTTCACAATCTCTTTGGCGTCATCACGAACGCCACTTGGCTCAAGTACCAGCGTACGAATCAGCTCAGTTAAGTCATCAATCTTTTTTAGACCCAGCGCTCGCGAGAGAAGGGCCGGCGCGTTTGGGTTGTCCATATAGAGCATGCGTCGGTACAGCTCTTGATAGTCGCCAAAATTATCATCACAGCAAGTTACTTCTGGCTGCATGCTTAACCATTGTTTTAATTTACGGACATTGCCTTGAGCAAACTGATCTAAGACCTCTGACAGTGGCAACTGTTTTTGAGCGACGACATACAGTCTTTTCACATCACTTAACGAGTTACTAGCGACAGTCGTCCAAAATAGTGCCAATAAAGTCATTTTTTGACCATCGTCACTGAGATATTCAGCAGATAGTCCTGTAATAACACCTTTATCGCGCTTACTTTTTACCTTAGTGTTGATACCATCTGTCTCTTATACACATCTCCGAGCCCACGAGACGGACTCCTATCTCGT
>CAJXUF010000207.1 GCA_913061175.1 uncultured Psychrobacter sp. | reverse complement strand
TTGCTTTGGCAGGATTGAGCGATATTATCGAGAATTTTGAGGCCAGCTTTGCGCATACGGTTGCTAAGCGCCACGATATGGATTGGCGTCTACATAATAATGCAACGAAGACCAAAGTCGGTATTTTGGTATCTAAGTTTGATCATGCGTTGTTAGATCTATTATGGCGACATCAGCGTGGACTGCTCGATTGCGAGATTACTTGCGTGGTCAGCAACCATCCTGATTTAAAGCAAGCAGTACAAAATTTTGGCATTACTTTTCATCATGTGCCAGTGACCAAAGACAATAAGTTCGATGCAGAAGAGCAGATTCATAAGCTGATGGCAGGTAACGACTTGCTAGTATTGGCGCGCTATATGCAGATATTGTCATCAGATTTTGTCAAGCGTTGGCCGATGCAGATTATCAATATTCATCATTCTTTCTTGCCAGCGTTTGTGGGTGCAGATCCTTATCGTCAGGCTTATGATAAAGGCGTTAAGCTTATCGGCGCAACTGCGCACTATGTCACCGCTGAGCTTGATCAAGGGCCTATCATCGAGCAGGACGTACACCGTGTGACGCATCGCCAAGGGGTGACAGAATTGCGTGCTATCGGCCGTGATATCGAACGCAACGTATTAGCACGTGCCGTAAACTGGCATGTGCAAAACCGTGTGATTGTAGCGGGTAATAAGACAGTCGTATTTAACTAAGAAAAATGAGTAGTGAGTCGGCTAAGAATAGAAAAAGGCGGTCAGTAGCAATAGTTACTGACCGCCTTTTTCTGAATATATATTTTATAAGAGCATTTCTAAGACGAACTTGCTACCAACAAAGCCAATGGCTAATAGAATAAAGGCATAAATAGTGATATTGGCCGCACGTTTGCCTCGCCAGCCAGCACGCCAATTACCGAATAGTAGCATACCAAATAATAACCACGACAGTAGACTAAAAACAGTCTTATGCACGATATGTTGCGCCATCAAGTCTTTCACATAGATAAACCCAATCCCTAGTGCGATACTGAGCAATACAAAGCCTACCAACAGCATATCGAATAATAAACTCTCCATACTTTGCAAGGAGGGGAGTTTATTGACCCAAAAGCGATGAATGGTATGATGCTTGAGCTCACGTATTTGTAGACGTAAAAATAGCGCTTGTACCGCAGCCATCAACAGCACACAATAGGCAGCTAATGATAATATGATATGGATTTCAAGTCCGATACTGACATCCGTTAGTGGTTGATAAGGGGCGCGGCCGACATAACCGACAGTCATACCTATCAACGCAGTGGGTGCTGCCAAAATACCAAGACTAAGAATAGGGCGGTATAAACAGAACAACAGGTAAAAGAATAAGAAAAATAAACTGGTCAGACTGATTATATTGAATAAGTTGAAATTCAAACCATACAGCGTCACAACGTATGGATATAGCAGTGCCGCATGTGCCGCCATGCCAACCAGCAATAAGCCCAAACTGAGGCTTTTGTGGATAGGTTTGTCCTGAACCAGCGCCCAACCAATATGGATGCTGACTAAGATATAAGCCATGCTAGCAAGTAAGAATGCAAAGTGCACAGATAAAAAGCCTCATCTTATACTGAGCATAAACTGCCGCTCAATGTGTCGCTAAAGTGGTATTATCAGAATGATTAGAATAATCGTCCAATTTATCATAAAATGGGTGCCAATTGAGCACCATCTTGCTTATAACTTATAAATGATCGGTAGTGCTGCATAGCGCAAAACATAAAATATGTCATCTATAAAAAGTTGACTACAATTATAAGCGCTGTGTCCTTTGCGAAACGACTATAAGTTTTGAGTCATGTTAATGCTATAGTATTGATAATATAATTCTTTTATCATGTCCCTTGTCATGCAATATCCTAATATCTTATAGCGTATCCTAATATTATTTATGAACCATTTTAATGGTTTGATTTAGAGTTATTTTAATTGCGTATTATTTAATTGAAAACCATTTTAATTGAGAGTTATTTATGTTTGATACCTTAACAGAACGCTTATCATCGAGCCTACGTAACATCGTCGGTACCGGACAGTTGACCGAAGACAATATCAAAGACACGCTACGTGAAGTGCGTATGGCGTTGTTAGAAGCCGATGTGGCGTTGCCTGTCACTCGTGATTTTGTAAAACGCGTAAAAGAACAAGCGCTTGGTGCTGAGGTGCTAAAAGAGTTAGCGCCAGGTCAAGCCTTTGTCAAAATCGTACACGACGAGCTGACCGAAATGATGGGCAGCGCCAATCAGCAGTTAGAGATGACAGGTAAGCCGCCTGTTGTTTATTTGCTAGCAGGTCTACAAGGTGCGGGTAAAACGACTACAGCTGGTAAGTTGGCAAAATATTTACAAGAGCGTCAAAAGAAAAAAGTCATGCTAGTCTCTGCCGACGTTTATCGTCCAGCGGCTATCAAACAGCTTGAGCAAGTAGCCGGTCAGGTGAATGCTAAGTTTGTGAACTCAAGCACAGATGAGAATCCAATTGATATCGCAAAGCGTGCGATTGAAGAAGCCAAAATCCAATATCAAGATATTCTGATCATTGATACCGCTGGTCGTCTACATATCGACGATACCATGATGGATGAGATTAAGGCGCTAACTGCTGCGGTTAACCCATCTGAGACGCTATTTGTCGTCGATGCCATGACGGGTCAAGATGCCGCCAATACCGCAAAAGCCTTTAATGATGCGTTGCCATTGACAGGTGTTATCTTAACCAAGACTGACGGTGATGCTCGTGGCGGTGCGGCGCTTTCTGTACGTGCTATCACGGGTAAGCCTATTAAGTTCTTGGGCCGCGGTGAAAAACTAGACGAGCTAGAGCTTTTCCACCCTGAGCGTATCGCGCAGCGTATCCTTGGTATGGGCGATGTACTGAGTCTGGTCGAAGAAGTTGAGCAAAAGATTGACCGTGATAAAGCCGAAAAAATGGCGAAAAAGATGCAAAAGGGCGGTGACTTCGACCTTGAGGATCTATTGACCCAGTTCCAGCAGATGAAGAGCATGGGCGGTATGGCAGGTTTCTTGGATAAGATGCCTGGTATGGGCGGCTCAGATATGCAAAAAGCAGTCGAAGATGCCAAACCAGAAGAAAAAGTTCGCGAAATGGAAGCATTGATCAACTCAATGACGCCATTTGAGCGTAAAAACCCTGATAAGATTAACCCAAGTCGCAAGCGCCGTATCGCAGCAGGTTCAGGCCGTGAGATTCAAGATGTTAATCGTCTGCTCAAGCAGCACAAGCAAATGGCAAAAATGATGAAAATGATTTCAAAGCCTGAAGGCATCAGTAAAATGATGAAGTCTATGCAAGGCCTCATGGGTGGCGGTAGTACTGGCGGTGGCGGCGGTCCATTGTTTGGTGGCGGGCAGCAAGGTGGTGCTAAGGACGTGAATCCAGAACAAATGGCCAAGCAAATGGGACTGGATCCAAATAACATGCCAAGCACCGAAGAGATGCAAAAACAAATGCAAGAAATGCAAAACCAAGCACCAAAGAAGTTCAAAACCCGTTTTTAGATAACGATTAGTTATTTTTAAGAAGTTTGATCAAAGCCCCAAAGCCAATAAAGCTTTGGGGCTTTTTATCGTTATCAGTTGTAGATAAACACTGATGGATAAAGTGTGAAAAATATAGAAATTAATAAAATTCGTGTACCCTAAATGCTATGATAGGCGCTGCTTCACTCTGTCTAGATTATTACAGGACATGAATGATAGATCGTTATTAAAAATTATTAAAATCTGACAAATCAATTTAGAACGCCAAAAGTAAAAGCCGAGGTTGTGATGTTTTTAGCAATGGATACCGTGTTCGACCAGTGTTCGATCGCGATTTTAGATTCGAGCGGACAGGTACTATCGAGCCATACCGAAACAGGTAAGCGTCAGCAGACTCAGCAGATTTTACCGATGATTGATGCTGCATTGTCTGAGGCACAGTTACGTCTTGCTGATATACAGGCTTTAATATTTAATCGCGGGCCGGGTGCGTTTAGTGGTATCCGTATTAATACGGCAGTGGTACAGGCTCTGTCTGTAGCGCATGACTTGCCTTGCGTTGGCGTCTCAAGCCTGCAAGCAATCGCACAATGTGCGTATCAGAAATACGGGCTGACACACCTATACAGCGCCCTTGATGCTCGTATGCAGCAAGTTTACTTTGGGCAGTATGAATTGGTAACTGACGACCAATTAGGTTATAGCATTATGCAGCCAGTCTTGGCTGATTGTGGCGATAGCACTGAGCAGCTATTAGATTATGATAGCCAAACAGAGCTCAATCTGCCTATCGTTGGTAATGGCGCGCCGCTATTGGCACGACATGATCAGCAAGACTGCCATGAAGATGTTTGGCCAGATGCTGTTGTCATTGGGCAGCTTGGTATTGCCCAGTTTGCAAACGATGGTGGTACAGAAGCGTCACAGGCATTACCAAAATATCTACGTAATCAAGCTTGGAAAACACTTAAAGAGCAAGGCAAAGCATAGCTTTATAAATATACTTTTTGCAGCCAGCTTTTTAGTGTTTAGCAAGCGCATACCCATATAAAGTCAACGTTAATATAGGACAGCCAATCGGTCTGTTTTTAGGCCAGTTTTTTTAGGCCAGTCTGTTTCTAGGAAAGTCACTGTGGATATAGTTTTATTCGTTCAAGCTGTCATCATGGGTATCGTTGAAGGTATCACTGAGTTTTTACCCATTTCTAGTACGGGATATTTGATCTTATCAGCAGATGTGATGGGCTGTCTCTTATACACATCTCCGAGCCCACGAG
>CAJXUF010000206.1 GCA_913061175.1 uncultured Psychrobacter sp. | reverse complement strand
CGAGATAGGAGTCCGTCTCGTGGGCTCGGAGATGTGTATAAGAGACAGGCTCTAACATGGGTTATGTCGCCCATATGGTCGCAATGGAAGAGATTAGCCGTGCTTCGGCATCGGTAGCGCTGAGCTATGGCGCACACTCTAATCTATGTATTAACCAAATCAAACGTAACGGCTCTGAGGCACAAAAGCAGAAATATCTGCCAAAGCTAATCAGCGGTGAATTCATCGGTGCACTGGCCATGAGTGAGACAGGCGCTGGATCAGACGTCGTCAGTATGAAGCTAAAAGCTGAAGAAAAAGATGGCAGCTATATTTTAAACGGTAGCAAAATGTGGATCACCAATGGTCCCGATGCGGACGTAATGGTGGTCTATGCCAAGACCAATCTTGAATTAGGTGCTAAAGGCATGACGGCCTTTATCGTTGAAAAAGGTATGGAAGGCTTTGGTACCGCACAAAAGCTAGATAAGCTCGGCATGCGCGGTAGCCATACTGGCGAGATGACTTTTAATAATGTAAAAGTCCCAAGCGAAAATATCTTGGGCGGTCTTAATGAAGGCGTTAAGGTATTGATGAGTGGCCTAGATTATGAGCGCGCTGTATTGGCTGCAGGTCCTATTGGTATCATGCAAGCAGTGATGGACAATGTGGTGCCTTATATCCATGACCGCAAACAGTTTGGTCAAGCCATCGGTGAGTTCCAGCTTATTCAAGGTAAAGTTGCAGACATGTATACCATACTGCAAGCAGGTCGTAGCTTCCTATATACTGTGGGGAAAAACCTCGATATGTTGGACGCGCGCGGTGCCGGTCATAGTCGAGAAGTGCGTAAAGACTGCGCCAGTGTGATCCTATGGTGTGCTGAAAAAGCCACATGGATGGCAGGAGAAGGTATTCAAATATTTGGCGGAAACGGCTATACCAATGAGTATCCACTTGGTCGCTACTGGCGCGATGCTAAGCTATATGAGATTGGCGCAGGTACCAGTGAAATCCGCCGTATGCTAGTCGGTCGTGAGCTGTTTAACGAGACCAAATAGGAAAGTACTGGGGAAATAGCTAGCATACGTTAGCTATTTTTTGATAGTAAAATAAAAAAGCAGCACGTGTAAAACGTGCTGCTTTTTTTGTGCCAAGATAATAATGTGCCAATGTGCTACTAAGTTATCTACTAAGACTTATTGCGATAATCAAAATATCTTGCCAAACCGTTTAATAATAAATCATCACGTAAGCGCACTGGGCGATTAACATGCTGGGAGATAATGGCTGCATCTCCACCTGTCATAATCAACTCAAAGTTAGGATGACGGTGGCTAATCTCATTAATCGCACCAACGATAGAGAGCAAAATCCCTCGATGCACCGCGTCTTGAGTGGTCAAGCCTTGACTGACGCTATCAAAAGTACCGTTCGAGATAGTGATTTGCTTAGTGCCAGAGAACAGTGATTCACGTTGCAGGTAGATGCTAGGGAAAATATAACCGCCCAAATGCTCAGCATGATCAATTAAATCAATGGTCACCGCTGTACCACAACCAATCACACACTGGCGTTTTTTCTTATCGACCGCACCGAGCATCTGTAGCCAACGATCACAGCCGAGCTGCTGATCATTGTAAGCACTTTTCATCAGCGCGTGTGCGGCATCGACATGGACAAACTCAAACGGAATATTCAAACGACTGAGTGTCTCTGAGACTTTGGCATTGAGATTGTCGCCCAATACTGATGAGATACCAATAAAGTCAGGCGCGTAACGCTCAAAGCGATCCGTCAGACCCATAAGTAGTTCGGCAGGTGCTTGCAAATGCTGCTTGGCATCATGCGCGACTATTTGTCCGATATCATCGGTTAGCCAGTATTTTAGGCGGGTATTTCCAAGATCAAGCCAGAGCATAAAAGTCCCTTTATATAGTGCTCGTTAATGATGGTGTTCATCAATATAGTTGTCTAAGCCTAATAAATAACGTCGATGCGTCCAGTAAAAAGCGTAGAAATCTTACCGCTATCTTGGCGCAATTGCAAACAGCCATGTGTGTCGACACCGCAAGCGATTCCCGTCACGACTTTTTCTTCGTTATTATAGTCTTGGGTGACGCGTAAGCGCAGACCTGATAGCGCATCCATCATCGCAAACTGCTCCAAAAAACTATCTAAGTAATAAGTATGACCCGTTGGCTGCTCTATGCCCAAATACTCAAAGCGTGTCATCGCCGCCATCAATGCTTTGCACATCTGCTGATAGAGCATTGGTAGGTCTGGTAGGCTCGCAGATCGTGTCTTTAAAGGTAGCATCTCATTAATATCTTGTAAGCTAATCGCTTGGTAACTCATGCCCTCTGACGTTTGTGTGGTGAGCTTGGGTGCTGCCTGTACGTTTAGGCCAATACCTAGCACCACACCGACTAACCTGCCAGTTTTCGTCACTGGCTCTATCAAAATCCCAGCCAGTTTATTAAAGGGTAGCTTACGCTGATTTGCTACATCACTATCCAATACTGAGTCTAATACTGAGCTGTCCGTTATGGATTGTTCTTTAGGTAGCTCTTCAGATTGGCTCTGAGCTTGCTGATAAAACCCCAAGTCATTTGCCCATTTCACCCCAATTGGAGTAAGTCCCTGCGCTTGCAGTTGCTCGTTCAGTGTTTGAATGATAGGCATCTTCGCCAGCTCAAGACCAATGATGAGCGATAGCAAGCCACTGATTGGCATATGCACAGGATGATATAGCGACAGATAGACATTACCACGTGGTGATTGCCACGAGCGTCCGTGCTGTCCACGACCTGCGCTTTGGGTTTCCGCCGTCAAAACGTGTACGGTGGCGACATCTAATGACCCGTTTTGCAAGGCTTCTATCAGCTCGCTATTGGTCGAGGCGCTACTAGCTACATGACGGTGATTGAGCTCGGATAGATAGGGAGAAAAACTAGTGAGTGGCGGCATAAGTTTAGTCGATGTGGTTAAAGGAAACTTTGATATACTGAGCGATTGTTGCGGTCAGACAGTACCGAGTAAACAGCATAAAGGTCACGCTGAGATTTGGCAAATACAATTAAGCACGCCTAAGCGCTAGTGAGTACTATAGCGCCAGTCAGTATTATAAAAGGTTCGTTCTATGATGTTATATGTGTGGTTTGTGATTGCAGGCGCGTTTGCGGGTGTCAGCGCGGGCTTGTTTGGCGTCGGCGGTGGCATGATTATCGTGCCTGCATTGGTCTGGATTTTTACCGCTTATGACTTTTCGCCAGAAGTAATCACCCATCTGGCTATTGGGACGTCACTGGCAACCATCGTCGTGACCTCGATCAGCTCCTTGACCGCTCATAACAAGCGCGGCGGCGTGCGCTGGGAAGTATGGCGCAAGATGGCGCTTGGATTGGTTATCGGTAGTTTGGTCGGTGCTGGTATCGCGGATATGATTGATGGGCAAGCGCTACAGGCTATCATTGGTTTCGGTGCGCTATTGGTCGCTCTAAAAATGCTGTTCTTTTCGAATAAAGAGCAGGTGGGCAAACCGTTACCATCGGCCGGTGTCCAGTTTGGTGCTGGTACGGGTATTGGTATGGCGTCCTCTATCTTTGGCATTGGCGGCGGCAGCTTGACCGTACCGTTCTTGAACTGGGCAGGGCTTCCGATGAAGCAATCGGTCGGCACATCAGCAGCATGCGGTCTACCAATTGCCTTGGCTGGGGCGGCAGGGTTTGCTTGGTTCGGTCAAGACGTGGTCAATCTACCTGAGGGTACGATAGGATTTGTCCATGTCACAGGATTCTTGTTTATTTCAGTCGCCAGTTTTGCAATGGCAAAAGTGGGCGCCAAGCTCGCTCATATCTTACCTGCGCTGATGCTTAAGCGTGCATTTGGCATATTATTGATATTTGCTGGAGGGCAGTTGTTATTGAGTGGATTGGGTGTTTTATAGCAATAATGAGTTTTTATAAAATTAGTAAGCAAATCGTGAGACATTATTAGTATGAAAGCTGCAGAAAAATACCGCCGTGTTTTCGGCTCAATGAATCATCTAAAAGACCAGTTATCATGGACGACAGGTCTCTCTAATATGGTAGAGTTTTTGGCATGGGAGCCGCAGCGTATTTTAGGCATCACTAAAAAGCAATACGTACGCCAAATCATTGAGTGGGCGGCCCACCCAGAGTTAAAAGACAAAAATATAGAAGAGATTGAGCAATCAGTCATCAAAAAGCTCAATACAAAAATGAATGAAACTGAGCAGCTAGAGACGTATTCAACGCAAACGATGGGTATCTGTAATGCGAGAGAAGCCGTGCGCCGCGTAACGTTCTTTTCTGAAGACTATCTAAATAAAGAGTTCGATATCTTTTTGAGTTTGTGCAGTGATGTTTATCTGGACTTATTTTATCGTAAATTTATCAACTTTGAGCCAAGTGGGTCATGGTCGACACATGGTAATAGCGGTATGTTTGAAAACAGTACAGAGCTAAAAGCAATGTATATGGACAACCTAGCCTATAACCATCAGGCGAATGTGCTGATAGCGAATGAGTTAAAGCTCGCTGGTCGGAAAAACCCAGACCCAATCCTAAAGTATTGTTTGATGTACGAGCATTTATTAGCAAACGGCTTTATCGATAAAGGGGCAAAGTTTTTGCTGTTATTTATCGGTGGTGACGCGCTAAAGCAAAACAAGCAAACGCTCGTAGATCGGGAGCTGGCTCTGTGTCATAAACGGCCAAGGAAGTATCAGCATTTGCTAAGACCAGAGCTGTTAGAGATAGTCGATCATTTAGAAGTGGCAAGTATCTCTTGGTCCTGTCTCTTATACACATCTCCGAGCCCACGAGACGGACTCCTATCTCGT
>CAJXUF010000205.1 GCA_913061175.1 uncultured Psychrobacter sp. | reverse complement strand
GAGATAGGAGTCCGTCTCGTGGGCTCGGAGATGTGTATAAGAGACAGTCAGTAATCCATACCAAGGGTTACTAGCAATCAGCCAGTCATTGTTACCCCAGATAATACCGACACCATAATTTACGATGTTATTAAACCAACCTACTATCCCTTCGTTCATATGGGCTCCTTATTCATTCTTTATATGCGTTACTTAAATTTCATATCGATATCATATTTTGATGGCGATGGACTATATAAGCCTCTGCGCAAAATACCTGATACCAAAAAGACACGTGCATGATATAGATATTGAGCGACATGTGACCATCACGTTTACTTATCAATTTCATATAATTATTTTTAAAATAAATAATGCTTATGTTTCAGCTTATATAGAATAGATTAAGTAATAATTTAATCGCACAAATTACACGGTTGCCGTACCGTTTCCGTAACGTTAGGTTTTTTAATGAATGCCCAACAAACTAATTGTTAGTAATTTAATTATTACTCATGCGCAGTAGTTTGCAATTATATTTATTAAACCGTGCTAATATAAATTCTATATCCGTTTAGACTGTTTTATGGTTATCGAAGCTATTAAGCAGTACAAGAAGCTATCAAGCTGTACAATAGGATAGCGCGTTAAAAAGATTAAAACTCTTGTCAGGAAGACGAGATTGTTAAAAAGACACTGGATAGTCCACCCTTCTGTCTTCCTCAAGAAACGTTATTTTTACCATTCGATGGTTTAAGTTAATGCGATGCTTAAATAGTTAATTACTTTTATTTGAAGTAAAGAACTACCGAGCATTAAACGTACTATCACACATCATCGTTTTAACTATATAAAGCAGTACCTGATTATTTTTTATCCTTATTATGGTAAGAAATAATCGCAGTTCTTTTTATATTGTTGGTATTTTTTAGGGAAGACAAAAGGAGTTGTCCTATGAAAGATCATAACGATCCATCCGGTTATTGGCGTGCCAATGTCCGTCTCATCTTAGGTAGCCTAGTAGTTTGGGCACTATGTTCTTATGGTTTTGCTATTTTATTGCGTCCTCTTTTAGCCGGCATCAAAGTCGGCGGCACTGACTTGGGCTTTTGGTTCGCTCAGCAAGGCTCTATCGGGGTGTTTATCATTTTAATTTTCTTCTACGCATGGCGTATGAATAAGTTAGATAAACAATATGGCGTAGATGAGGAATAGACCATGAGTCAGTATTTAGTTAATATTATTTTCGTAGGCCTATCTTTCGCTCTGTATTTTGGTATTGCGATTTGGGCTCGGGCTGGGACAACCAGTGAATTCTATGTGGCGGGCGGCGGTGTACATCCAGTAGTTAACGGTATGGCGACAGCTGCTGACTGGATGAGTGCGGCATCTTTTATTTCTATGGCAGGTTTGCTTGCTGCTGGCGGTTATGGCGCATCGACCTACTTAATGGGCTGGACAGGTGGTTATGTGCTACTAGCCATGCTACTGGCGCCTTACTTACGTAAATTTGGCAAGTTCACGGTGCCTGATTTTATTGGGGATCGCTTTTATTCAAAAACGGCTGCAATGATTGCCGTGGTTTGTTTGATAATTGCCTCTACCACGTACGTTATCGGTCAGATGACAGGTGCTGGTGTCGCATTTTCACGCTTCTTAGAAGTAGATAACAACACAGGTCTTATTATTGCGGCGGTTGTTGTATTCTTTTACGCAGTTCTTGGCGGTATGAAAGGGATTACCTACACGCAGGTTGCGCAGTATGTGGTTCTGATGATTGCTTATACCATCCCTGCTGTCTTTATCTCACTTGAATTAACCGGCAATCCAATTCCAGGTCTTGGTTTGTTCTCAAACCATATCGAATCTGGTGTGCCTATCCTAACCAAGCTTGATCAAGTTGTGACCGATTTGGGGTTCACAGCATATACGGCTGACGTACCTAACAAACTAAACATGGTGCTGTTCACTTTATCACTCATGATTGGTACGGCTGGTCTACCTCACGTTATTATTCGCTTTTTCACGGTTCCTAAAGTTGCCGATGCACGTTGGACCGCTGGTTGGACGTTAGTGTTTATCTCGTTATTGTACTTCACAGCACCTGCTGTTGGCGCAATGGCACGTTTAAACCTGATCGATACTATCTATCCACAAGGTGTTGCAGAGCCTGCAATCGACTATGACCAACGTCCAGACTGGATGAGGACTTGGGAAGATACTGGCCTAATTAAATATACTGACCTTAACAATGATGGTCGTATTCAGATGTACAACGATAGTGGACTGGGCGCTGCAGAAGTAGCACTGACCAATGCACAGACTGAAGGTGGTGACGTAGGCGCTGCGACGACTGCGGTTGAAACAGCACGTGCTGCACATGATCTAGAACTTGATGGCCGCTTTGCAGATGCAGGCTGGGCTGGTAACGAGCTCGACGTCAATGCTGATATCTTGGTATTGGCTAACCCAGAGATTGCACAACTGCCATCTTGGGTAATTGGTTTGATCGCCGCAGGTGGTCTAGCCGCTGCACTATCAACTGCTGCTGGCTTATTGCTCGCTATCTCGTCAGCGATTAGTCATGATTTAATCAAACGAAACCTAAATCCAAACATTACTGACAAAGGAGAGCTCAAGGTCGCGCGTATCACGATGGGTATTGCGATTGTGGTTGCTACTTACTTAGGTATGAATCCACCAGGGTTTGCAGCACAGGTAGTTGCATTGGCATTTGGTATCGCTGGTGCATCCCTCTTCCCTGCACTAATGATGGGTATCTTCTCAAAACGTATTAACAACCTTGGCGCTATCGCTGGTATGTTGACAGGTTTGATCAGTATCTTGGTTTACATCTTCGTCTTCAAAGGTTGGTTCTTTATCAGTGGTACTGCCAACTTCCCTGATACAGCGGAGTACTGGCTATTTGGTATCTCACCACTGTCATTCGGTGTGATTGGTGCACTGCTTAACTTTATCGTTGCATTCATCGTTTCTTATGCGACCAAAGCGCCACCGCTACACATTCAAGAGTTGGTTGAAAGCGTTCGCTCACCACGCGGCGCAGGCGGTGCAGTCGACCATTAACCTGACGAATGATGATATGTCTTCTGTTACTATATATCACTCACTGGCAGCCACTGCTGGTGAGTGATTTTTTATCTAATACTTATTAAAATAATAGTTAGATGATGGTTTTGCTTTGTCCAATTGAACATACCTGACTAAAAGTGCCTAGCGCATTAAGGAATATTTTATGCTTTTTGAGTTTATCGCTACCATAGCTGCCGCATTTGGCATGGCTGGATTAGCACTGATCATAACTCACCTTTGTAAACTGTCAGGTAAACGCGCACCAAAGTGGCTGATTCCCTTGTTTGCTGCGGTTGGTATTTTTGGGTTTCAGGTACATCAAGAATATAACTGGTACGGTCAGCAAGTCCGTCAGCTGCCAGATGGTGTTGAAGTCGTGAAAACTGCCGAAAGTACAGAATGGTTTCGCCCGTGGTCTTATCTTAAACCGCAAGTCTTGCGCTTTATTGCGGCAGATACGGGCAATGCTAGCATGCATGCAGACAATCCAGACATGCACTTAGTTAATTTGTATTTGTTTGAAAGACGCAGAAGCGTGCAGAAGATTTTACAGGTAATAGACTGCACTACTCCTGCACGAGCGGACTACGTGATACCAGAAAAAGGTAGCACGCTCACGGTGGATGAACATATTAAACAGACCACTGCATGGCGAGAACTGACTACAGATGATCCTTTATTTATCAAAATTTGTACTGATGAAAGCGTCTGATTCCATAACGCTTAGTACGGTTATGGTTATGTTGGTTCATTGAACGCTGATATCCAGTTGCGTTTAATAGCGTTGAGAAGCGGCTGAATAAGTATGCTTTGAATTGGCTCCTAGCAATAGCCCAGCACACAAACCACCAAAATGTGCCGCAAACGAGATACCTTGTTGCGGCATTAATCCTTGCTTAATGGTCAGCCAATAACCAGTCCCCATAACAATACAAGCAATCAGATAACCCCAGCGCCGCGCAAATATAGCCCCGCCTATCATATAACCTAACATTGCAAAACAAAGCCCTGATGCGCCGATATGGATAGAAGATGGCGACCCGATAACCCAAGTAACCAGTCCTGAGGCGACCACCAGTTTAATTACCGTGCGATAAGCATTCTTCTCAAACAGCCCAAATAAAAACAAAATCTGTAATAGCGTCACCGTATTGCCAGTCAAATGCGACAAATTGCCATGCATGGTCCATGAAGCAAACACCCCTATCATACTACCCACATCTAAAGCACGCGGCACGATACCAAAGATGTTCCACAGTCCAAATAAGACCACTTCATTTAGAAAAAACATGCCCCACATCGGTATAAGTACAAAAGCATAAAGTCCAACGACCTGCTTTATCCGTACGACAATTAAATTAAGCAACTGCTGCCAATTCATATACCATCCTATTCTTATTACCTAGATTTTTTATACCTACTTAATGGTTTACAGCAAATAGTGGGTGCACAGCAGGTTTGAATGATAACAATGATGCATCCTCATCAGCAGTGAGATAGTTGTCACCATGCAATAATGACGTCGAATGATAAGGAACCAAGGCCGTAGGAATAAATCGACGTGCTGCATCAATGTGCTTGATTGAATCATCAAAGAAGATATGCGGCGCAAATGTTCTGAGTACCGCTGTTTTCTCTAATCCTCCCAAAAAAAACGCCATATCAACATTCACGCTCCACTCTCGTAGTGTCTTGATAGCCCGTAAGTCAGCTGGTGCATTGCGCGCCGTTACCAGCGCAATTTTTATTGGTGAGTATCTGTCTCTTATACACATCTCCGAGCC
>CAJXUF010000204.1 GCA_913061175.1 uncultured Psychrobacter sp. | reverse complement strand
CGAGATAGGAGTCCGTCTCGTGGGCTCGGAGATGTGTATAAGAGACAGGACTGATGTAATAACTTATCAACCAAAGTTGTCTTACCGTGGTCAACGTGGGCAATAATTGCAATGTTACGCAGGTGTTTGATATCGTTCGCCATATAAAATGCTCGTTTCGTCTTAAAAAAATGCAGTAGCAGTAAGCGCTGCTGAATAAACTTTCATCATCAATCAGATAGATATTGAATCTAAGATGATGCAAAAAAGAATGCTATCAAATAAAAAAGTTCAATACAATCAAATATCTATACTGACGAATTCATCATACAGATTGCTATGCTAATGTACATACTGTTAATTTACAGAATGTTTGGGTGGCTAGTATAACATTATTGATTCATAAATTTATGTAATAACTCACTTTTCTCAATACATAAATAAAAAAAAGCCACCCATTGGGTGACTTTTTTTGTAACTGTATATTTAACTATACGGTTATTTTGCTAATACTTACTGAACAACCATATCTTTAGTTTGTTCAACAGTCATTGTTTTGTCACCAGTGATGATGGCATAAACACGACGGTTCATAGCACGACCTTCTTCAGTGTCGTTTGAAGCGATTGGGTTGTTGTAACCATAGCCTACAGTTGATAGACGGTTTGGAGCAATACCGAATTCGTTAGTTAGCATAGATTTAACAGCAACGGCACGAGCTTCAGATAGACGTTGGTTATAACGTGCTGAAGGACCAGTCTTAGAAGCATGACCTTCTACACGAGCTGTAGAGTTAGGATACTCACGCATTTTCTCTGCTACTTTAGCGATTTCTGGCTTGTACTGGTTTTTGATAGCTGACTTGTCGTTATCAAAGAATACACGTAGTTCCATTTTTAGTTCGTCAGTAATGTCTACTGGTACTGGGCAACCGCGCTCATCAACTACAACGTTCATTGGAGTGCCTGGGCATGCATCGATGCTATCAGGTACGCCATCACCGTCAGAATCAAGATCAGCTTCAACAACAACTACTGGAGTGTTGTCAACTACTGGCTCTTGCATTGGTGGTACTGCTACCGTAGGTGCTAGATGGCCACCTAGTACTACTTCTAGACCGGCCAAAGCCATGCCTTCCCACCAGTTGTTGTCAAAGTTATGAATCGCACGAGCTTCACCACGTAGGCTTAGCGCGTCATTGATGCGATACATAGCACCTAGACCTAGGTTACCGATAGTGTCTTTAGAGTTTGATACTTCAGTACCAGCAGCAACTATTTCACCGTTAGAGTTAGTATACTGTTCTTGGTTTTCTACTTTGATTTTAGACTGACCAGCACCTACTAGTACATATGGCTTAAGTGCGCTATCAGTATAACCAGTAAATTCTTCAGTACCGATTAAGAAGTTACCAGAAATCATTTCTTGTTCGATATCAAAGCGGTTAACGCCTGCATCAGCTGAATCTTCAGAAGCTTCACCGTTTGCATCAGATACGCCATATTCTACTTGGAACTGAGTAGAAGGAGTAAGTTCGATACCTAAAGCTGCACCAGTGTATAGGCTGCTTTCTTTGGCTACGCCACCATTGCTGTTACCACGGCTACCATCACCGATAACATCGCCGTTAGCGTTTTCATACAAGTTTTTACCAGTAGTAAGAACTTCACGCTGTTTGTCAGAGGTATCACTGAATTCTTCAGTCATGTGATAACCAAGTAACAATGGGCTAATAGTAACACCGGCATTAGCTGCCATCGGTGCAGCCGCTACAGCAACAAGGGCTAGAGCTATTTTGTTCAATTTCATGGACTTCCTCCAAAGGATAATTTTAGTGATGCATTAAGCAAAACCGATTCTCAAGACGTACTAAGATAGACATCTCTTACGCATTTTAAGTTACAAAGCAAAACCAATTAAGGAGTAGCTTAGCGATTATTAATTCAGTTTACAACTTTTTTCGTTAACGAGCTACACATTATTACACGATAATGTTGTAACTAAAACACAATAAAGAGTCTAAGTTACCCAGAACTAACACACCTTACGCTTCTTATCTTTTACACATCAGTTTGCGATAGATGAATAGTCTATTGATAGCTATTTTCTTGAAGCATTTTATTACAATTAGAATTTTTTCTCTATTGCTAATGTCATTCTTTCACTAATTGAAACATTTTTTGACAGTCGCTATATATTACATATATATTGTAAAAAACCAATATTCTTCTGGAAATCAAGTAATTAGGTGTTGTATGTGTTTTATATACAGTAGAATAAGAGAAAGTTTAAAGAATTTGGACAATTGGTCTGCTTAAAAGATAGTCAATACAAGGATGTGTGAGATGTTGTTTTTTACTTGAATGACAAACAGCTATAGGATGTAGCGCATTATGAACTTATTTAGTAAGGTACTGGCCCATTATAAGAGAATAGTCATTTTTACCTTTTGTTTGCCTATTTGCAGAGAAGGCAGGTATGGAATTGATAAGCTTGTAGCTATTGTATCTAGGTTATTCAATAGACTACTGAAGTTAGTCAGTTATAGGAAATCAACCCTTCAAAACAATAATATTTTAAATGCTAAGCAATCAAATGGCTTTACTCTCGTTGAGCTAACTGTGACGACAATGGTATTAGGAATTATCGCAGCTATTGCAGCGCCAAGTATCTTAACGCACTTAGCACGAATGGAAGCCCAACGGGTCAAGCATCAACTAGAGAACACCTTATCCTTAGCAAAGGCCGAAAGCTATATAAGTCGGCAGGATGTCTTGGTTTGTTTGTCGAATGATGCACAGCAATGTCATAGGAACAGTGATAAAACGCTTCTGCTATTCGTAGATAAAAACAACAATAAGCATTTTGATTCTCAAGTAGATACCTTATTAACTCAGCAATCTTTAGACCTAAAATATAGCACAGTGAAGTTAAGAGTTGGCGGTAGGCGCCACTATACTAAATTTTGGGGTGATAGCGGCAGACCTCGAGGACACTTCGGTCATATAAAATACTGCCCTACCTCTTCTTATAACGAGTCAATGTACCAAATCTCTTTTAACCAATCCGGTATCGTTAAACATAAACTTAATGCAGACCACCCTACGAAATGTAATGGGTAATAGATGCCGTATATGCAAACCTACTTGTACATGGCTTCTTTCATCATTGTCACAGCGCTTTCCAATCCTACAAATACGGCATCTGCAATAAGTGCGTGACCAATATTTAACTCATATATACCATCAATCTTTGCAATGGCATTCACATTGTCACACTTTAAGCCATGACCTGCGTTAATAAGCAATTTATCGTCTAGGCTCTGTGCTGTAGCTACTGCATGTTTAATTCTTTCAAGTTCAGCTAACTGTGCGTCAGTATCATTTGCTAATCCTGCTTCGGCATAAGCACCCGTATGCAATTCTATCGCGTCCGCACCACACTCTATCGCGGCTGCAATCTGCTTATCATCTGGATCAATAAACAAAGAAACCTTAATATTAGAGTCTTGTAGCTTATGAACATACTCTTTCAAAGACGTGACTTGCCCTGCAACATCAAGACCACCTTCTGTCGTTAACTCTGCACGCTTCTCAGGTACTAGACATACCCAAAAAGGTTTAATTTCGCAGGCAATTGCAAGCATCTCATCAGTTGCGGCCATCTCTAGATTCATTCTCGTCGACAACTGGCCTGCCATTTCATAAACATCTGCATCTTGTATATGACGACGATCTTCGCGTAAATGTATAGTGATACCATCTGCCCCTGCCTTTTCGCACAGTAATGCAGCAGCTAGAGGACTCGGATAATTCACACCGCGCGCTTGACGCAACGTTGCCACGTGATCAATATTCACGCCTAACAAAGGTTTTTTTGAATTGCTTTCAGATGAGGTAGATACAGAGATACTCATAAAAATCCTTTGGACAATTAAGCCTAACTTATATAGTTGATACTACGATGATATTTGAGAATGCAGTTATTGATAACGTTGCTGCTGCTGCCATAACAGACGGCTTTGTAGCGGCTGATAATCAAGCAAATGATCAATAAGATGTCGATGTAGTTTTGACCAATGGCTCAGCGTCTGTTCAGTAATACCTAAACGTGCCATTTCTATGATATCCGCACCCTTAAAAACAGTCTGTCCAGACTCACTGGCTAAATGCTCAGACTCTTCATTATGTACTAATACAGGGAGCAAACCTACATCCGGTAAAAAGCGGTAAGTACAATCATACTCGATGGGATCTTCAACGTTGTCATGCGTTAACGTTAAAGTGAATCCTAATTCGGTAAATAGATACTGCTCAAACTGACGTAGACAGAGACGAAGCTCGCTATTACTTAAGGGCTGCTTGAGATGTTGTAGACTGATTTGATAATGCTGCCACAATACAGGCATTGGGTCTTCAGTAGGTAACAGCCGCCACAGAATCTCGTTTATATATAGTGCAGCATACTGATGTTGGCCACTGATATTAGCGTAAGGTACGGCTTCTAAGACAGCAGATGTACTATCTTTTTGAACACTGTCTTTTTGAACACTGTCAGCTTGAGTCGTATCTTGCGAGGCAATATTAATTTGACTAAAAGTTTTTAAGTCGCGTTTACCAGTAGCAAAAAGCTGTAACGGCATAAATAGTGGCGCGCCTTTTTTCCCAACACCATGTATCACACCGTGTTGTTGAGAAAAAAGATAATACAAAGCGCGCTTTTCTTGATAAGGACGCTGATGCAATAAATACCCGACGAGCGCTTCATTACGCATTTTTTATTACCTAAATAGCTTAAAGGCAGATAGTGCTTTTGAAGCGTGCGTTTTTAACCGCTATCAATAGCCCAAACTGGTCCTGTCTCTTATACACATCTCCGAGCCCACGAGACGGACTCCTATCTC
>CAJXUF010000203.1 GCA_913061175.1 uncultured Psychrobacter sp. | reverse complement strand
GTCTCGTGGGCTCGGAGATGTGTATAAGAGACAGCCTTCACGGCGACGTTGTTGATTGATATCACCTTGCTGGTTCTGAAACTGTGTCTGTTCACGAGCGCGATCTTGCTGATACAGGCTTAGCGCACAACTGCTAGCTTCTTCTGGTAAATGAGCTGACATTACTGGTAAGTAACGAGCGTTTGCACAGCGTTCATTAGACAGTTTGCCTGAGTTGTTCTCTAACCATAACCACTCGATACCTTCTGGCTCTGGTAGAGCAACCGGAGTCAGTTTTAGGCGTTTCATATAATCTACCCAAACTGGTAAGGCGCCAGTACCACCACTCAAACCAATCGGTTTATTATCATCACGGCCAACCCAAACGACACTTACATAGTTGCCACTATAGCCTGCAAACCAAGCATCGCGGTAGTCGTTTGTTGTACCTGTTTTTCCGGCTAGGTTTAAATTACTGCCGAGCGATTGTGCACGTCTGGCTGTACCATTTGAGACGACTTGCTGTAATGCATAGTTGGTCAAAAAATTGGTTTCAGGTGGAATGCTGCGCTGAGTGTTAAGCCCAGTACGCTGTAAAATACGGCCGCGATCATCAATAACAGTACGGATACTGTGAATAGGAGTGCGGAAACCACCAGTGGCAAATACTTGGTAAATACCAAGCATATCCATTGGACTCAAATTAACTGAGCCTAACAATGCTGATGGGTAAGGTGGGATTTTTTCTTTGATACCCATGCGCTGTAATTGCTTAGCAAAGGTATTAACGCCGAACTCCATACCTAAGCGTACTGCCGCCTGGTTATATGATTGAGACAGTGCCGTGGTAAATGGTACATAGCCATGGTCACGGTTGTCGTAGTTTTTAGGGTTCCAGTCAGTACCGTCGTTTAGATTGACCGTAATAGGGGAGTCATCTACTGAACTGGCCAAGTTGTAACGACCGCTCTCAAGCGCAGTCATATAAATGATAGGCTTCAGCAACGAGCCGACTTGGCGTTTGGCATCTACTGCGCGGTTAAACCCTGTAAATTCACTACCACTACCTACGACAGACACTAGCTCGCCAGTCTCAGGATTAGCACTCACTAACGCACCTTGTAAATCCTTAGTTTTGCTACTATTACGACGCAGCTCACCAAGTTTTCTATCAACGGCTTTATCTGCGGCCAATTGAGCGATAGGGTCTAGAGTACTGATAATAATCAGACCTTCGTTTTTGAGGTCATCAGAATAATAAACGGTATTTAGCTCACGTTTAACAATATCTAAGAAGTCAGGGAACTGACTTTTGCCTTCAGCAGGCTTATCCACGATACCAAGCGGTTGCTTTAAGGCTTTGTCATAGTCTTCTTGGCTCAATGTACCCATGGTCAGCATATTGTTAAGCACTACGTCACGGCGTGCTTTTGAGTCATTTGGATTGCGACGTGGGTTATAGATACTTGGGCCTTTTGCCATACCAACCAGCATCGCTTGCTGATCTAAGCGCAGCTCATTAAGTGGTTTGTCAAAATAAAACTGTGATGCCAAACCAAAACCATTGATAGAGCGGTTGCCATTTTGACCCAAATAAATCTCATTCAAATAGGTCTGTAAAATTTCATCTTTGCTGTAATGCAGCTCAAGTAACACGGCCATTAATGCTTCATTGGCTTTGCGTTTGATAGTGCGATCTGAGTTGAGATAAAAGTTTTTGATCAGCTGCTGGGTGATTGTCGAACCACCTTGTCTGGCACCACCAGTAAAGTTATTGATTACGGCACGGGCGATACCACGTACCGATACCCCTTTATGCTCATAAAACGCGCGATCTTCGGTAGCGATAAGTGCATCAATTAACGGCTGAGGCACTTCGTCCAAAGACACAACCATCCGATCTTCATTACTGTCTGGATAGATACCACCGATATTGACAGGCTCTAGACGAATGATGCCGCTCTTAGCCGGTAGGGTACTCTGGATAGATTCTACTTTATTGCCAGAAATCGTCATTTTGATGACTTGCTCGGCATCTTTATCATTAGCACTATACGTAAAGCCGCGCGTGTGAATAAAGTAAGTATTACCTGTTCGGTGATAGGTCCCCGTGCGATCATAAGCTTTGTTGCTTTGATAATTGAGCAACTCTAGCCATGTCTTCATCGTATCTCTATCGACATTGGCGCCTTGATACAGCTCAAGCGGCTGCGAATACACTTTGGCTGGAATATCCCAGCGCTTGCCCTCAAACTTATGAGTAATGGTGCGATCAAGTTTGATCAAATACAGCGCCAACAGCACCATGCCTGCGATGATAATAATTAATAGCAGACTACTAAAGACCAAGCCGCGCTGCTGTGAGGGTAGCGTATGCATAGCAGACTTAGATGACGCCGATAACTTGGTATTTGGTAACTTGTAATTAGGTTTTTGCACGGATGTCGCACCATTTTTGGATAAAAAACTGCCTCATAATGACGCAAATTGACAAATTTTTCAATCTATCATCGTCAACGCAGGCATTTATTGGTCGTAGACCATGAGCGATGATACTGCTCATAGCGATGGCTTATAGTATAATCCCTATTAAAATACCGATACTTGTAATAAAGCGTCAGTCACTTTCAATCTGGTAGATAAACGCCATATAAGATAACAATTTACGATTGCCCTCACGATGTATTTTGTATGAATTCGCTGTTGCTAATTGTTTGCTATTAGCCGTTTGTTATGAATACTGCGCTACTAACAGTAGTGATATTCATGTGATTAAAAGTGGCTTTGTTGCACGACGTACAGTACAGTCAATACGAGCAAGTTTGCTTTAAGTGAATGCATTTTAAGCAAGCCTGTCAAAGGAAGTAAGCGCGACTATGTCTAGTATTCCATCATCAGTATCATCTGCTACCAATCACTCTTATGAAGACACTTCTATCATCGAAGGATTAGTGCTTCCGTTGGCTGACCACTGTTTTCACTGCGGCGACCCCGTACCTCAGCCACCGTTTTATGCTGAGATATTAGGTCAGTCACGAGAGATGTGTTGTATGGGCTGTCAGTTAGCTGCCCAAAGCATAGTAGAGGCTGGTCTTGAGCAGTATTATCTTGACCGTTCAGAGATTAACCGTACGGCAAGTTTGCCAACTCAGCTGACGCGCCTCGAAGTCTACGATCATGACGAGATAAAATCACAATTCGTTTACGCGCAAGATGGCATGTCAGTAGCAGAGCTGTCTGTTAATAACTTACGCTGTGCTGCCTGTACTTGGCTGATTGAGTCGCGTCTCGATGAGCTAGAGGGTATTGGTAAATGTCAGGTAAATTTGACCAACCAACGTATGCGGGTCATTTGGAATGAAGATAAGTTACCCATCAGTCGCATTTTAGCAGTCATCAACGAAATCGGCTACGAAGCCAAGCCTTATCGCCAAGATACTCACGAAGCTATGCTGGCACGTCATAATAATCAAATGCTATTGCGTCTCGGCATTGCTGCACTAGGTTCGATGCAAGCGATGATGTATGCCGTTGCGCTTTATTTTGGCGAGTATAGCGACATGTTGATATTTCAGCGTGACTTTTTGCGTTGGGTGTCTTTATTTGTGAGTACGCCTGTTTTCTTCTATGCTGGTATTCCTTTTTTTACCTCCGCATGGTCAGCGATTCGTGCGCGCCAAGTTAATATGGATGTGCCCGTCAGTCTTGCATTGATTATCACTTTCTTTGCCAGTCTCTACGCTACCATCACTGGGCAAGGGGAGACATACTATGACTCGGTCAGTATGTTTATTTTCTTTTTGCTGGCAGGGCGTTATATCGAGCATAACGCACGTCTAAAAGCCGCAACTATGGCTAATGATTTGGTGGTGGTCGAGCCGGTATTGGTACAAAAAGTCGCTGAAGACAAAGCAGCAGCTGAGCATATTTTACAACTGTTGAAAGAAAATACGTCTCAACAAGATGAGCTTATTAAAAGTGAGCTTACTGAAAATGAAACTACTAAAGGTGAGTCGGCTACAGTAGAGCCGATGCCTGATTTTATGCAGCGTATGGACGCCAATGTTTATCAGCTCACATCGCGTATCGCTCAAGACTGGCAGCAGTCACGCAACCAACAGAATGCGCAATCACAACCCGAAGGCGATATAGAGTCAAAGCAAATGGTCACCGCTCATAGTTTACAGGTGGGTGACATCATTTTGGTTGAGGCAGGTTCAGAGATTATCAGTGATGGTATCTTGCTAAGTTCTACTGCAACGGTGTCACAAAGTTTACTGACGGGCGAAGGTGATTTAATCACCAAGTCTCAAGGCGACTATATTGTCGGCGGTGCACAAAACGATAGCCAGCCGTTTGAAATGCTAGTCACAGCATTGCCAAAAGACAGCCAGATAGGTTTAATTGATCGATTGATGAATCGTGCCATGAGCGAAAAACCTAAATTGGCTCAGCAAGCAGATAAGCTGGCACGTTGGTTTGTGGCGCGTATTTTGGTGCTGTCCGTCTTGGTATTTGTCGGCTGGTATCTCGTTGATCCAAGCCAAGCCATTTGGGCGACGGTGGCAGTCTTGGTCGCTACTTGTCCTTGTGCTCTGTCGTTAGCGACGCCGATTGCCTTAACCGTCTCAACCAACCGTCTGGCCAGCTATGGTTTTTTGACGACGCGTGGACATACACTACAAACGCTAGCTGAAATCACGCACGTGGCCTTTGATAAGACGGGCACGCTGACTTATGGCAAACCAAATTTATTAAATATTGAGTTAATCACACCAAAAAGCCAGACCGAAATTGACGATTTATCATTAACAGCGCAAAAAGATACGCTGTTGGCAATTGCAGCTGCACTAGAAGTAGGGAGTCGTCATCCTGTCTCTTATACACATCTGACGCTGCCGACG
>CAJXUF010000202.1 GCA_913061175.1 uncultured Psychrobacter sp. | reverse complement strand
TTAAGTACTTATAGATTACTGTCCTAAAAACTTATACATAAATTTTAAGCAAAAAAAAACGACCACTTAAAGTGATCGTTTCTTTATTATAGCTGTTTAGCTCAAAGCTTATTTTCTAAATAATTAGAATTTTAGCTGTGCACCAACAGTCATAAGGTCTGCATCGCTACCTAGCATGTCGTATTCAGCTTCAACACTGAAGTCAGAGTTTACTGCGTAACCAAGACCTACACCACCAGCAATGTTAGTGTCGTCGTCTGAGAAATCAGAAGCACCAGCAAAGTTAGTGTTGTTAGCTTCTACTTCAGTTTTTGCAACACCTAGCTTACCTTTTGCGTATAAGCCGCTATTTGGGAATGCATAACGGTAAGTACCATAAGCGCCGTATGTCTTAGCATCGATGTCGCCGCCTCTATAGTCAGCATCATCTGAACCTACGTATTCTGCTTCGATACCGAAGTTAGGATCAAAGTTATAACCAGCAGTTACACCGTATGCAGTTGGGTCATCAGCGCCATCAACATCTAGATCGAACTGACCAACTTTAGCAGCAACATATGGCTGACCTGTGTAGCCGTTGCCATAGTTAACAGCAGCTTGTGCACCTACAGAAAGTAAAGAACCAGTTGCTAGTGCAAGTATTGTTTTTTGTAGAGTTTTCATTATTAGCTCCTTGAAAGAAATTTGGACAAACAAGTTATTTATTTATATTGGCCTTGTGGCCCTATCGCCTTGTCTGCTAACGATGAATACATAGTAACAAACTATTTCAGACACTCTGTCAGTGTTTAATGGTATGAGAGTTAAGAATTGAAAGCGTTTATCAGTGTGTGGGTTACAAAGGCTTAGATATGAAACCTTTTGTTACATCCACCCAGTTTATGCAATAATTCATACTCATTTCACAGTTTTCTTGCTAGACAAATTGGCTAAACATGGCTGATATAACAATAATTAGAGAGAAAAAATGCAAAATTCTATCACTGAGCGTTTGCAAAGCGCACTTGCAGACTTAAAAGCAAAGCAGCAGTATCGTCAGTTACCAAACTTGCAGCACGATGGACGATACGTCGTTAGTGCAGGTAAGGCTTTACTCAATATTGCGAGTAATGATTATCTGGGTTTAGGCGGCGATACCGAGATGCAAGCTGAGTTTCTTACTCAAGTGGGACAGCTATCTACTACGCACACTCCTAAAATGAGTGCCACTTCCTCACGCCTATTGACAGGCAACGATGTACAGTTAGAAGCTCTAGAAGAAGAACTGCAAAACTGGTATCAAAGCGCCATAGAGAAACAGAGTTTAACCGATTCAAAGTCGGTGCTGGTGTTGAATAGTGGCTATCACGCCAACCTAGGTATCTTGCCAGCATTGACGGCATTACCCGTCAAAACTCTCATTTTGGCTGACAAACTAGTACATGCCAGCATTATCGATGGGATGCGCCTGAGCCAAAGCAAACTTGTCACCTATCGTCGTTACCGTCACAACGATTATAAACATTTGGCCAAGTTTATTGAACAAGCAAACGAGACGGTTGAACGCATCATTATTGTCACCGAGAGTATATTTAGTATGGATGGTGATCGTGCTGACTTGCCTGAACTAGTACAACTAAAATCCAAAGATGCTCGTATTGAGCTGTATGTCGATGAAGCACATGCTGTTGGAGTGCTTGGTGATACAGGTCTAGGATTGGCGGAAGAAATGCATACCTTGGCTGATATTGACTATTTGGTAGGTACCTTTGGTAAAGCATTTGCTTCAATGGGTGCTTATATAATGTGTGATGAAGTCGTCAAAAAATGGCTGATCAATGCCATGCGTCCGCTGATTTTTAGTACCGCACTCCCTCCGATAAACCATGCATGGACACGATTTATCTTAGCAAAAATGCCGACCTTAACTGACCAACGTGTGCATCTAGCACAGTTATCTACTACGCTTAGTCAAGCCATTGACCCACGGCACCGTGTATCGCCAACTTTGCAAGATATAGATTATCAATCCCCTATCGTTCCTTATATATTAGGCGATAATGCGAGTACTCTTGCCAAAGCGCAACAGTTGCAAGCCGCTGGATTTTACGCGCTGCCTATCAGGCCGCCTACTGTGCCTACGAATACTGCTCGTATTCGCCTAGTTATGAATGCCAAACTGACTAACGAAGACTGTGCGCGACTGATACAGCAGTTGTAACTTTATCGTTTGACACAAACTTTATTTCTACTATTGATAGATAACTGGCGCACTTGGATATAATGAAGCCTATGACAACATTCGACACAGCTGACGACCTCAGTGTTAGAAAACAAACCATCGCTCGCCACTTTGCCAATGCAAGTGACTATGACCAGCATGCCAGTATTCAGCAGATCATTTGTCAGTATTTATTAGACAGTATTGCTCATACCAAGCAAAGTAGTGTGTTAGAAGTGGGTGCAGGCACAGGTCAAATGACGCGCCTACTCGCTGAGCATATACAGAGTGAGCACTGGGTTATTAATGAGTTATGTACTGAGCAAAGTGCTACATTGCAATCAATATTGCCAACTGCTGAAATTATTATTGGTGATGCTGAAACGATAAATTTAGCAGAAAATCATAGCTTGATAGTCAGTGCCAATGCCGTGCAATGGTTTGATAATCCGTTGAGTTTCGTCACGCAATCAGCGCAGCGTCTACAATATGGAGGACAACTGGTCTTTAGTACTTTTACGCCAAATAACTTTTTGCAAATCAAAACTCTCACGGGCCAAGGACTTTACTATCCAGATATTGATGAATGGCAATTGGCATTAGATAGTGCTGGCTTTGAGTATATCGAACTCTCAATTCAACGCTTTGAGTTACCATTTCCTACCCCCTACGCTATCTTAAAGCATATGAAACTCACCGGCGTATCGACTAATCAAACTCAGGTTAAATCAGACGATACTCAAACCTTTATATGGACAAAATCCCGTCTACAGCAATTTGAGTCAGACTATTGGCAGCAATTCTCAGAAAAGAATGACATAGGACAGCTCGTGGTTAATTTAACCTATGAAGTGCTCATAGTAAGCGCGTTTAAACCATAAGCGCGTACCTTATTAAGAAAAATAATAGCTAGCAGGAATGATCGCAAGTAGGCACGACAATAGTTAAAAATAGTAGCCATAAAAAAACGCACCCCGAAGGATGCGTTTTTCATTTAACTACTTATCGATTTGCATCGACTATACCATTTTCAAAAACTTGAGTAGCAAGGAAAACGAGCGTAAGTACTACATTGGGTAGACTAAGCGAGTTTGACGCAGCTAATCGCGTTTTTGAATTTGGTATTATTTTTTGTCTTCGTCTACTTCAGTGAACTCAGCATCAACAACGTCATCATCAGCTTTGTTGCTACCAGCATCGTCTGCACCTTGTTGGAACTGGCTTGGATCCATACCTTCTGCACCAGCGCCGCTATCAGCATAGATTTTTTGGCTGATTGGCAAGAATGCATTGTCTAATGCTTCAAGCTTGGCTTTGATTTCGTCATGGTCATCTTCTTTCGCTGCAGCTTCAAGCTCAGTGATAGCAGATTCTACTGTTGATTTTTCTTCATCAGTGACTTTATCTTCTGCTTCTTTTAGCGCCTTTTGTACGGCATGAATACGACCATCTGCTTCGTTACGAACTTGCGCTAAGTTAGCGAACTTCTCATCTTCAGCAGCATTGGCTTCTGCATCGCGAACCATTTGTTCGACTTCTTCGTCCGACAAACCAGAATCCGCTTTGATTTGGATACTTTGCGCTTTACCAGTACCTTTATCCGTTGCAGAGATGTTCATGATACCATCAGCATTGATGTCGAAAGACACTTCGATTTGCGGTAGGCCACGTGGTGCTGGTGGAATATCCGTCAAGTCAAAACGACCAAGCATTTTGTTTTGATTAGCGATTTTACGCTCACCTTGATATACCTGAATCGTTACAGCTGGCTGATTGTCTTCAGCCGTTGAGAATACCTGTGATTTCTTAGTAGGAATCATGGTGTTTTTCTCGATAACTGGTGTCATAACACCGCCCATCGTTTCGATACCTAGGGTCAATGGCGTTACATCAAGTAGCAATACGTCAGTTTTGTCACCAGACAATACGGCACCTTGAATCGCTGCACCAGCTGCAACTGCTTCATCAGGGTTCACGTCTTTACGTGGCTCTTGACCGAAGAAGTCTTGTACTTTTTGCTGTACTAGTGGCATACGAGTCTGACCACCGACCAAGATTACATCGTTGATGTCGCCAATTTTTAGGCCAGCATCTTCAAGTGCAGTCTTACAAGGACCCATTGTACGTTGTACTAATTCTTCAGTTAGGCTCTCTAGTTTCGAGCGGCTGATAGTTACAACCAAATGCTTAGGACCACTGCTATCAGCAGTAATATATGGCAAGTTTACTTCAGTGCTTTGTGCACTTGATAGCTCAATCTTCGCTTTCTCAGCCGCTTCTTTTAGACGCTGCATCGCAAGAGAGTCACCTTTTAGGTTAACGTCTTGCTCTTTTTTGAATTCAGCAACTAAGAAGTCAATCAATGCTGAGTCAAAGTCTTCACCACCTAGGAAAGTATCACCGTTGGTCGCTAGTACTTCGAACTGTTGCTCGCCGTCTACGTCTGCGATTTCGATGATTGAGATATCGAAAGTACCACCACCTAAGTCATATACAGCAACAGTGCTATCGCCTTGCTTCTTGTCCATACCATAAGCAAGTGCAGCAGCAGTTGGCTCATTGATGATACGTTTTACATCAAGACCAGCGATTTTGCCCGCATCTTTAGTTGCTTGACGCTGTGAGTCATTAAAATAAGCAGGTACAGTTACAACCTGTCTCTTATACACATCTCCGAGCCCACGAGACGGACTCCTATCTCG
>CAJXUF010000201.1 GCA_913061175.1 uncultured Psychrobacter sp. | reverse complement strand
TCTACACACTGCATATCGTCGGCAGCGTCAGATGTGTATAAGAGACAGGTTTTAATCATTATCTGATAGTGTCAGTTGGCACTATCAATTGTATAATTTTACTTTAACCAATTTTTATCGAAATATCTATAGGCTACCTATGGTGCACGTCAGTCTATGTCGCTTAGACACTCTATCTTGATATATTAGTCAATATTGTAGAGTCCAATAAATAACAGGTAATAGATAAATATGCTGCTATTTTGCCATTTTAAGATGCTGAATAACACCTTTCACCTTTATCGATATTGCTTAGCACCTAACTTACTATCAAGTGATTTAGAGATTTCTAGTTAGCATTAGAAGGCTTGCGATGCATGCTCAATGTCACGCTACCCAACTCTACGCCAAATTTTTTCATCACTGAGCGATTAAGCATGACATCCTCATTGATAAGATACATCCAATCATCGAACGTTACTTTATAGGTTTTGTCCTCGACAGGTAACTCTAATAAGTAATTCCAGTGCAACGTATTGCCAACCACTTTCCCTGTTGCCTCGCCAATGACATCACCTGCTACACCTTTCCAACTACCATCTGTCTGCTCAGTCAGGCGCCATATACGCTGCGATTTCGTGCCATCTGCCCACGAGAACTTCTCGTTTAGGACAATGACATCATCTCCCTCATGGGTTGCATCAATGTCGACATAAAAGCGTTTTTTGACCTCACCATTTCGACCTTGGAACATACCCCAACCATCAATTTGACCCGAAAAAAACTCATGCATGTCGAGCGTTGGTGTGGTGTCCTGATACGCCTGAATATTTTGCGTAGCGCAACCAGAGGTCAGCAGTATGGCCAATAGACCAAGACCTACGGTTAACTTGGCTATTGAGCGATGCGCCTTCTTTTTACCCTCAATGACATTACCAGACAACATCTTAAATTTACTCATATTAATTCCTTTTAAATAGAGATAAATAGTTAGTTTCTATTGATTGATATTGGTGGTTTATGAGACTGCTGTCTGTGCAATTTTTGCTATTTGGCTTTATTTCTATATAAAAACATAAGTCTAAAGCTGTTATATATCATATTAAATATCTAGCGGACTTTGCGCCAAACTCGATAGCTGTTGACGAGAATCATCCGTCAACTGTGTCTTATCTAACTTTAAATAAGCGACTTGCTCTTTTGCCATGACGACCAGCTCATCAACACCATCTACTGCCAGCATCTGTCGTGACCAGTCTTGGATATTGATGTCTTTAGGAATAGTAACCGTCGTGCTCGATAGATAAGGTGGCTGAGAAATGGGAATGATGATAAGCAATGCGGCACCCATAATAATAGCTAGTATGCCCCACGCCAACAAATTAGGCTGGCTTAATAACAAACCACCCATTGCCCCGCCTACAAATGCACCAAAGAACTGACTAGAAGAGTTAAGCCCCATCGCGGTCGCTTTATTGGCGACTGGTGCGCGCTTTGATATCCACGAGGGAATCGTCGCCTCAAGCAGGTTAAAGCCCATAAAGTACAGCAGCAAACCCAATATGATACCAACACCGACCTGACTACCAAGCGCGAGTATGGCTAAAGCGGCGGTCATCAATGCAATCGCACCCAAAAACACCTGACGCATTTTGCGTTTCTTTTCGGCGATGATAATAAAAGGTATCGCGATGGCGAAACCAATAAACAATAGTGGCAAATACACCATACCTTGCTGACGTACTGATAAGCCAAGTACGTCACTGAGCTGGTGCGGCAATATCACAAATATCGCCGTCATCGTCAGATGTAGCGCAAAGATACCGATATGTAAGCGGTTAAGATCGCCAATCTTGAGGACAGTCGCCAACTGTTGACCAATGGTTTTGTTATCTAGATTGTGCTTGAGCACGCGCATAGGCGTCGGTACCACTACCAATAGCAGCATCGCCAATATAGCAAACCCTGAGGTTAGCCAAAACAGTCCAGAGATACCGAGCGATCCGACTAATAGCGGACCAAAGGCAAACGCAAGCATAATAGAGGTCGCAATCGTCAGCCCCATCGTGGCCATCGCTTTGGTACGCATTTCCTCACGAGTCACATCTGCCAATAGTGCCATAAGCACAGCAGAGACCGCGCCACTACCCGCCAGCGCTCGACCAATAATCACTTCGTAAATATCAGTCGCATTTGCTGCAATCATGCCGCCGACAGCGAATAGTATCAATCCCAAAAAGATAATAGGCTTACGCGGGAATTTATCAGCAGCCAAACTCATAGGTATCTGAAAGATGGCCTGCCCTAAGCCATAAATACCAACGGCCAAACCAATCAAAAACGGCGTCGCGTGTGCATAATTGTCACCATAAACAGAAAATACCGGCACAATCATAAACAAGCCAATCATACGTAAGGCAAAGATGCCACCGACTCCGAGGATTGCCCGTTTCTCTACGCTATTCATACTTGCCTCACTGGTTGATCATTGCTGGTTGCTCATTGCTATCTTTCACGACTAACACTGTGCCATACCATGATTTATCACTACTGGTTTATCAAGGCATTGGCCTATAAATCAAGCCCCCTAGTATAAGACATTCGCCGTTTGGTTGCCGAGACTTTTGTCTTACTGGTGCAGCAATGTATGCGCTCTCAACCCAAGCCATTCATATTACGAGATTATTTTGTTACCAAGTGCATCAGATGCACAGTCCTGCCTTGAATAATGCTGTCACCGTGACAATAAAGTAAAACGTTGTCAGCACAATTAATGGCTAACTCACTATATCTACGTAATGATGAACGCTTCTATAAAATGACAGTTTTGGTCAAAACCATAACAAACGATGCCTGTTACTTAACACTGATTTGATTTAGATTTGCTTAGTCCTATAAAAAATAGTCGTAGGAACGACAAACAATATAAAGCCAAACAACAATAGAAAATGAATAACTAGGTTGGCATAACTTTTACCTTATCAATGTATGTACCTTTATAACGATACTCTTAATAACAACGCTACTTATAACAACACCATAAATTTAGAATTATTCACGTTTTAACCAACCACTTTACTGATCTATATTTACTTTTAACTTGAGATATTTCCCAATCCCCTTTTAGCAAATAGGAAACCTGTAACCGATGGCACATGACCATATCGCAATACGCGGCGCACGTACTCATAATTTAAAAAACATCGATTTAGACATTCCACGAGATAAATTCGTGGTAATCACTGGCCTATCTGGCTCTGGTAAATCTTCGTTGGCATTTGACACGCTATATGCGGAAGGGCAACGTCGTTATGTCGAGAGCTTATCAGCATACGCTCGTCAGTTCCTCTCGCAAATGGAGAAACCTGACGTTGATAGTATCGAGGGTCTATCCCCTGCAATTGCTATCGAGCAAAAATCAACCAACCATAACCCACGCTCGACCGTCGGTACGATTACCGAAATTTATGACTATCTGCGTCTGCTCTATGCACGCATCGGTACACCATATTGCCCTGAGCATGGTGAGCCAATGGTCGCGCAGTCGGTCACTGAGATGGTCGATCAGGTCATGGCATTGCCAGATGACACCAAGATTATGATTTTGGCACCGGTGATTCGTGAGCGTAAAGGTGAGCATACTGTTTTGCTTGAGCAGCTGATTGGGCAAGGTTTTGTTCGCGTTCGCGTCGATGGTGATGTTTACGATACCGATGAGCTACCAACGTTAGATAAAAAGAAAAAACATACCATCGAAGTGGTGGTCGATCGCTTTAAAGTCCGTGACGACTTGGGCAACCGTGTCGCTGAGAGCTTAGAAACAGCGCTACGTTTGGGACAAGGGCTAGTCACGCTACACTTTATGGATGGTAATCCAAAAGAAGGCGGTGACGAAAACCAAGTCATGTCAGCCAAGCACTCATGCCCTGTCTGTGATCGGGCGGTGCCTGAGCTTGAACCACGCATGTTCAGTTTTAACAATCCATATGGCGCATGCCCAAGCTGTGATGGTCTTGGTAAACGTCAATATTTCGCCGCTGAAAAACTGATTACTCATCATGAGAAGTCACTTAACCAAGGCGCTATCAATGGCTGGGACAAACGTCATGCTTACTACTTTGGTTTGCTTAGCACGGTTTGTAAGCATTTTAAAATCGATATGGATGCACCATGGCAAGATCTGTCTAAAGAGCAGCAAGACCTCATCATGCATGGCTCTGGTAAAGAAAAACTGACCTTTAACTTTACCGATGAGCGCGGTCGCAAGACGAATAAAACAGTACCGTTTGAAGGTGTCCTTCCTTACCTAGAGCGCCGTTATGCTAAGACGCAAAGTAACCTAGTTCGTGATGAGTTGGCTAAATATCTGGCAGATACTACTTGTAACGTCTGTGATGGTGCGCGTCTGAATGAAATCTCACGCAATGTCCGTGTTGATGATCAGACCATTGCAGAAATCGTTAAGCTGTCTATAGGTGATGCGGCTGACTATTATAAAACGCTAAAGATTGGCGGTCATAAAGGTGAAGTCGCTGAAAAAATCTTTAAAGAGATTAATGAGCGCTTAAACTTCCTCGTCAGCGTTGGGCTTGATTATTTGACCCTTGCTCGCTCTGCTGAGACATTATCGGGCGGTGAAGCACAGCGTATTCGTCTAGCCAGCCAAATCGGTGCTGGTCTGATGGGCGTCATGTACGTACTTGATGAGCCGTCAATCGGTCTGCATCAGCGTGACAATGATCGTCTGCTAAAAACCCTAACGCGCTTGCGTGATTTGGGTAATACGGTACTGGTCGTTGAACATGATGAAGATGCGATTCGCCAAGCAGATCACGTCATCGATATCGGCATCGGTGCAGGCGTACATGGTGGTCACGTGATCGCCCAAGGTACGGTCGATGACATCATGGCAAACAAAGAATCGCTGACTGGACAATATATGTCCTGTCTCTTATACACATCTGACGCTGCCGACGATATGCAGTGTGTAGAT
>CAJXUF010000200.1 GCA_913061175.1 uncultured Psychrobacter sp. | reverse complement strand
ATAGGAGTCCGTCTCGTGGGCTCGGAGATGTGTATAAGAGACAGGTCTTAGTGTTCATTGGTTGGTATATCGTAGATCCTAGTCTAGCCATTTGGGCCACTGTCGCAGTGTTAGTCGCCACTTGTCCTTGTGCATTATCCTTGGCAACGCCTATTGCGCTGACGGTAGCGACCAATAGGCTAGCAAGCTATGGATTTTTGACCACCCGTGGTCATACGCTGCAAACTTTAGCTGAGATTACCCACGTGGCCTTTGATAAGACAGGTACGCTGACTTACGGTAAGCCCAATTTATTAAATATTGAGCTGTTAAACGCTCAAGCATCAGCCCATGCCGACTCGCAGGATCAGCTATTAGCGATAGCGGCTGCGCTAGAGGTGGGCAGTCGCCATCCGATTGCCCACGCGCTGCTGACGGCGGCCTATCAGTTACACCTACCATCGACGCAAGCCGTACAGCATTATCCAGCGGGCGGTGTAGAAGCGATGATTGATGGCACTGTATATCGAATCGGCCATAAAGACTTTGCGTTAGACAGAACAGATAATAGCGCCAACGATATAGATGCAAACGATGATTTAACCATCGATCTAGAAGCGCAACGAGCCAGCTCAGCAGTAGTATTGTCTTATCAAAATACTGATAGCAAAAAATGGCAGGCGCTGGCATGCTTTTATTTCAATGACAAGGTACGTGATAGTGCGCAGTCGATGCTTGATACGCTCAAAGGACTAGGTATCGAGTCTGTTATGTTGACAGGTGACCCAAGCCCGCAAGCGCTAGTGATGGCTGAGAGTTTAGGAATGCAAGCAGCGTACAACGGACTATCACCGACTGATAAGGTCAATCATATCCAGCAGTTGCAAGCTAACGGTGCCGTGGTATTGATGGTGGGTGATGGTATCAACGATGCACCAGTGCTAGCAGCAGCAGATGTCTCAACCTCTATTGCAGGTGCGGCAGACTTAGCACAAGTATCTAGTGATAGTATTATCTTAAATGGACAAATCGAAGCTATTACTGCGGCTAAACGTATCTCTGATAAAACGGAACGTATTATTAAGCAAAACTTCCGCTGGGCGCTTGCTTACAACAGTATCGTCCTGATACCGGCGGCTTTAGGCTATGTGCCACCATGGCTTGCTGCGATTGGTATGTCGCTCAGTTCGCTATTTGTCGTATTAAATGCATTGCGCTTAAAACGTGCCTAGTCTCTTTAAAAAGCATTTAATATAAACAGGTCTGTAAAGTTTGCTCATAAAAAAACCGCCTTCCATAAATGAAAGGCGGTTTTTTCTATACAGAGATACTGTTAGGTAGCTCTTACAATTAGTCTTGTAGATAGCTTAATAGACGCATGAATTCGATATACATCCAAACTAAGGTCGCAAGAATACCAATACTGAACAACCACTCGTAATCTTCAGAAACACCCATCGCAACACCACGATCAATATTATCGAAATCTAATAGTAGAGTGAAAGACGCGATAACAATGACAAATAAGCTAAAGCCAATAGCGATAGCGCCACCTTCAAATAGGAATGGTAGTGATGAACCAAACGCTAGAGAAAGTACCCACTGTGCGACATAAACAAGCATAATGGCAATAACCGCTGAGGTCACGATCGAACGGAACTTTTCAGTAACCTTAACTAAACCTGAACGATATAGACCAAGCATAACCGCAGCTGTGACGAAAGTTGCGCACATTGCCGTGACTGGTACCGTTGGATACATTCTCATGAAAAACAATGAGATACCGCCCAAAAAGATACCTTCTAGCAGGGCGTAAGGCACTGCCAAAGTCTTGGCTTTTTGAGGCTTGAAGGTAATAAAAAGAGCCAGAACAAACGCAGCAATCATGCTACCAAAGGCTGCCATCGTAATGAAACCTTGCGATAAACCTGCCATAAGCGCATAAAAGAAAAAGCCCACACCAGTAATGGCTGATAAACCAAGTAACAAGCTGGTCTTTTGAATTACGCCCTTGACCGTCATTGGATTACCGCCGATCGCAAGTTCTGCGCGACTGACAATAGGATTGGCCATACATAAGTCCTTAATAATAAAATATAAAAATAGTGATGTTAGTTACTTTAGCAAAACCGCCATTATTGTCAACTGTGTTTGCGTGACAACTGCTGCGGTGCAACCTCAGGCTAATCATTGGCTAGCGCATCGGGCTACTGTATCGCTCAATACGCTAATTGAAAAACTGAACAGAGAGATCTGACTAAGTAAAACATTCGATAGCTTTTATATGGGGTCAGTTACGACAGTTAACAACGATAATTCATAAACATGCTAGTCTAAGCGCGCATTTATCGCTATCATTACCTTGTACTTCACCGTTATACCGAGTCGTTTTATGGAAAACTCAGCGCAGTCAGCAAGATTGCCACACTTACATGAATCAGAGCTATTCCACGCTATTAAAAACCCTGCCTTTAGGCGTATTGGTCTAATGGGCCGTGCTGGTAAACGTAGTGTCACTCAAAGCTTGGTACAGATTGCCCAAACCGTCAATGATATGAATTTGACGTTGATAATGGATGTACAAACGGCCAATTTACCAACGCTTGACCTCACAGATATAGAAAGAGTCAAAATCGTCAAACGTGGTTTGATTGGTGAGATTTGTGATTTGGTTATCGTTGTAGGCGGTGATGGTTCGATACTACATGCCGCTGAGGCGCTAGCACGCTACCGTGTACCTGTATTAGGGGTTAACCGTGGTCGCTTAGGGTTCTTAGCAGATGTAAAACCTGATGAAGCTGCGTTTAAGTTACGCCAAGTATTGATGGGAGACTATCAACTGGATCATCGGTTTTTATTGACGATGGAGATACGAGAAGGGCGCAAAATCATTCATGAAGACATGGCGCTGAACGACATCGTACTGCACGCTGGTAAATCCGTACATATGATTGATTTTCAGATGAAAATTGATGGACATGATGTTTATAGACAGCATAGTGATGGCTTGATAGCAGCAACACCGACTGGTTCTACCGCTTATGCCTTATCAGGTGGCGGTCCAATTATTCATCCAAGTATGGACGCTATTTGTCTGGTGCCGATGCATCCCCATACATTATCTAGCAGACCGATTGTGGTCAGTGGTAATAGTGAGGTTTGTATTCGTATCCACGAAGATAATCGTACTCAGCCGATGGTAAGTGCGGACGGTAAGCCAAGCGTGCCACTTGAGCAAGAGCAGCGCTTACATATTCGTAAGCATCCTGATAAGCTTACCTTATTGCACCCACCTGGGTTTGACTTTTATGAGGCTTGCCGTACAAAGCTGCACTGGAACGTACATGCCGAAGAATTCAGTCTTGATGTCGATGATGATATTATAGACGACGAATAAGCGTATCTATTAGACCCAAATATGATGCAAAAAATGGTAGTGGAGAGTAGGCAAGATGGATAAACAAACAATACTAGCAAGTCTAACGCCCGAAGTGGTTGATAAGTTTCGTATGGCGATTGAACTAGGCAAATGGCCTGACGGTCGTAAGATTACCGCTGAGCAGCGAGAGACTTGTATGCAAGCAGTGATGGTATGGGAGCATGAGCACCTACCGCCAGCCGAGCGTACAGGTTATATTCATAAACCCGTAAAAGATGATGGTTCTGTCGTTGGCGCTGAATGTGACGTCGAGCACGAGCATCACTACCCTAATATGCCCAATCCTAAAGGCGCGGTACAGCCTGTTAAGTTTCGTGATAAATAGATCTACAAATAAGTAAGTCTATAATGGTTGTTATAAAGACAATTATCATAAAAAAGCCACGCTATATAGCGTGGCTTTTTTTACTTTATCAATGATTAAGTTATCAGAAATAGCTGAACCATTATAAATGATTAAATAGCAGTCGTATCAACACTAGGACGAACCGTTAGCGGGTTCTTTTGCATCAAAAATCCTTGCCAGCCCCAATGTAAAAAATTGCGGATATTGGCATGATCGGTACCGTTAGGCGTTGCTTGAACCTTGGCATAATGTTCGCCAAATAGTTTAAGTGTGTCCAATTGGTTCAGGCCATGGTGCTTAGCAAAACCAAAAATCTTTGCGCTACCTTCGTTCTCACCGGCTGCATTATGTACCATCCCATTTACAAAAGGGGCAGGCGCATAGCGATAAAAATCATCGATAAAGCTGATGACATCATTGAATCCAATGGCTTTTTTGTTCAAACCATTAAGTAATGCCGATACATCTGATTGGCGGATACTCATAAATAAATGACCTCAGAGCAGATTAAAAAAACAATATAATATTTATGTATGCTCAATGATGATACTAGCCGTTGAGCGTTCAGCATTATAATTTAGCTAGCTTAGCGATTAAAGTAGTCTTCATCATCAAACGAAGGCGAAAAGTTGCCTTGTTCAAGATGCTGCATTTGCGACTGTACAGAACGCTCATGCTGAATACGTTGATAAATCTCTTCGCGGTGTACTGCAATATCTTTAGGTGCGTTTACACCGATACGTACTTGATTGCCTTTGACGCCTAGAACCGTCACACTTACTTCGTCGCCAATCATTAGCGTTTCGCCCACGCGGCGTGTCAAAATTAACATGCGTCACACTCCTTATGTCGCATCAACAAATTATTACTCATCAGATTACTTCTCAATTGCAGAACATCACCGCAGCACCAAACATGCAATATAACCATTATCACGATGCTCAATATCGTGCCAATAGCGGTAATGATAGGTAGATTCATTTAGCCCAAATGAAAGCCCCATTATAGGCGGCATAACAGATACTGTCACGGTTTTTCACAAAACTATTAGGTAAATGCTCATTTCAACTATGCTAAAAAATAAAAATAGGACCTAAAAAGATCCTATTTTATTTAAGTACTGTATTTATTTGGATATTATTAATTTAAAAGCTATTAATCCATATGCTGTTTATCTACATACTATATAAAGTCATTAATAGCGGTTAATAGATAACCATCAATCCTAATGCCACATTTTAACAGTTTTTATGTCTTATAGCCCAGCGATTTTGCTTTCGCCGTCTTCACGATCTAGGCCAAATGCCG
>CAJXUF010000199.1 GCA_913061175.1 uncultured Psychrobacter sp. | reverse complement strand
TTTTTGACCAGTGCCATCGCTTCAATCATTGGACGCGGCAAAGTCTCGCCACCGATTTTGAAGTTTTCGCGGCTACGTTGAGTTTGCGCGCCCCAATAAGCATCAGCTGGGACTTCTACGTTGCCCATGGTGTCTTTTTCGGTACGAGTTGCCTGATTCTGTGTCGACATAACTACCCTCTTTACTGGTTTGTTGTTAGATAACTGAACGATAAAAAGTGCAACAGCTGCTGCACATAAACGGAAATACGATGTAAAGTGGCGTTATGATAGCATGACTAAGGCGTGTTGAATATTCACAAATAGCCTTGAGCGATGCCTAAAAACGAATGTCTAAAAACGTCTGTCATCACCAATCTGATACTTCATTGGATAAGATACCTATGCACTCTAAAATTATGCACTCTGAAACCATGCACCCCAAACCAATACGCCCTGAGCCAAATAACTTTGATTCAAACAACCTTGATCCAGATAATTCGGACTCAAAAAACGCTGAAACATCTGAATCTGTCATCAGCAATCCGCCTAGACGACACTTTACTCGCCAGCGTCGCCAGTTGAGCGATAGCGCACGCAGACAGTTTGCTCAGTCTGCAAGCTTGCATCTATCTAAGTTGCAGAAGCGATTGCCTACACATGCACGCATTGGGCTTTATTATGATGGATTTGGTGAGCTACCTACTCAGCTAATATTAGACTGGTGTCAACGCTTAGGCTATTTACCTTATTTACCAGTTGTTGGCTCGCTTGGTCGTACTAGCAATAGTAATGATGATAAACGATTGCGCTTTGTACCTGTTTATCATTCAAAACTGGTGAATATCCCCACTCGCATTCATCAATTAGGCATGAAACAAAACCACAGTCGCGCCCTATTATGGGCATCAGAACTAGACGTGATTATTTGTCCACTGGTGGCGGTAGATCTAAACGGCAACCGTATGGGCATGGGTGGCGGGTTCTATGATACGACGCTTGGTAACAGCTATCGATCAGGGGCTTCAAGGCCGTTAAAGATAGGCTGGTGCTATGATTTTCAAGTGGTTGAACAATTAGCGCGTCAACCGTGGGATGTGCCATTAGATGGTTTAATTACGCCAAGCGGCATAAGGTGGTTTTGATGAAAGACGATAAACAATTTGAAAAAGACTCTAGCGCTGCTGATTCCAGTGCAGACAGTGTGGATGAATATTTGCAAACATTAGGCAATGAGGACGCTAGAGAGCGACGTTACTACAGTCAAGAACAGCCTTTCAGCGTTGATGAGATGGCAAGGCTCGTCAATGAGGATCGCTTAACTGAGCTGCTAGCGCAAAGTGATGCATTTTTGAGTAGTTTAAATGGTGAGATAAAAGATTTTGATGATGAGTATTAAAAAACATATTAATTAAGTAATAAAGAAAAATGAAAAAGGCGAGCATAGCTTATAGTTGTACTCGCCCTTTATATTAAACCCAATCATTCAAATAATTTACTACAATACCATCGCTGCAATCCAACCAAATGCCAGTAGTGGAATGTTGTAATGCAAGAATGTCGGTATCACACTGTCTTTGATATGGTCATGCTGTCCATCGATGTTTAGACCAGAGGTTGGGCCCAATGTCGAATCTGACGCAGGCGAACCTGCATCACCCAGCGCGCCAGCCGTACCGATAATTGCCACAGTAGCCAATGGCGAAAACCCTAAAGAGATACACAGCGGCACATAAATCGCGGCCAAAATAGGAATGGTCGAGAATGAAGAACCGATACCCATCGTCACAATCAAACCAATCAATAGCATAATAAATGCCGCCATCGCTTTATTACCAGCGAATAGTGAGGCTGCGCCATCGACCAATGGTTGAATCTGCTCAGTGGCTTTCATTACTTCAGCAAAGCCTTGCGCGGTAATCATAATAAAACCAATCATCGCCATCAGCTTGATACCGTCATTAAAGACGCCATCAGCATCACGCCACTTCACCACGCCGGTCGCCATAAATACACCGAAGCCAAACATTGAGCCAAGTAGTAGCGAATCAGTGTATAGCTGCACGACAAAAGCAGTCACGATAGCAGCCAATGCAACCAGTGTCTTTAGCTTGCTTTGCGACTGTGCACCAGCAGCAGTTTTGCTTAATGCATCACCTTCTACGACGGCATCATGCGCTTGCTGATCTATGGCAATCTGCTGATACGCACGTGGTTTACGGTAGCTGATAAATACGGCAACCAGTAAACCAATTAGCATACCTAATGCAGGAATCGCCATGGCTTGCACCACAGAAATATTGGCAACATCAATACCCGCTTCACCCACGTTTTTTAGCATAATCTGATTGAGGTAGATATCACCAAAACCATAAGGAATAAACATATAGGTGGTGACTAGCCCGAAAGTAATCAGACAAGCAATCAGGCGTCTATCAATCTGCATGCGATTAAACGCTAACAGTAGTGGCGGTACCAGTAGCGGAATAAAGGCAATATGAATAGGGATTAAGTTTTGGCTAAAACAGCTCATGGTAATGAGGCCTGCAAACAGCATGTACTTAATCATGCCACTCGTGCCCGCAGCATCAATACGCTTGATAACCGCGCCTGCCAATGACTGCGGCAAGCCCGAATGAGCAATCGCTACCGCAAACGCCCCAAGCAGTGCATACGACAGCGCAATCTCTGCGCCATTACGGATGCCTTCTTGAAAAGCATTGAGCGTATCAGTAATACCAAGCCCTGCTAGCAGTCCACCTGCCAGAGCGCCGATTAATAAACTGAGCACCACGTGCACTCGCGAAAGTGACAGTCCTAGCATAATAATAACTGCTAGCAATACTGCATTGATGGCCATGTGTTGCCCCTTGTTCTTTATACTTTGGTCGTATTGAGACCTATGAATATTGAAACTAATGAATATCGCCCTGTTGTCTAAAATGTCTCAATATGAGAGCCTGTTTTAGACGCGCGCCAGTTTACCTTATTTTGGGTATAAAGCCTACGCATAGAACCGATTAGACATCATCATAGCTAGCCAAATATCACCTATACATCCAAACCTTCTTCTATAATTTCTGACTGTCTTTATCCTTCATAGACCAGTCATAGACCAGTCATAGACCAGTCATAGACCAGTCATACTCCTGACGACATATCATTACCGACGTTAATGCCGTCGTTTACTGGGCGCTCAGACAACTATTTAACAAAGATAAGCAGACGACTTCACCATTCAGCCTTGCAATTTTTTTCGTGAGCACCATTTATCTAAACATGAACCACGAACTTGACTTTACAAGTCTGGGGAACGAGGAAAAACATATGAGTGAACATAATATTGATAAAGACAACATCGACATCGATGTATCATCTGCCCTGGATACTGACACGACGTCTGATGCAAATACTGACACTGACGCTAATATCAGTGCTGACGCGAATAATGAGACAGAAAGCTCATCTACGGATGCGTCAAATGCCTCCAACGCTGCCAAAGACAATGAAGATGAAAGCTATTTGCCACTGCTAGCATTACGCGACGTCGTCGTCTATCCACATATGCAGATTGCATTGTTTGTGGGACGTGCGCCATCAGTGAAAGCGGTTGAGCTGGCACAAGCTGAGTATGGCAACAAAGTACTGGTAGTCGCGCAAAAAGACTCACTGACCGAAGATATTGATCAAGACAACTTGTATCAGTACGGTACGGTGTGCCGCATCGTCAGCACTATGCCACACGACAGCGACGAGAACTGCATTAAAGTATTGATCGAAGGTCAATACCGCGCTCGTGTCGATAACATAGAAGGCCATAATGATTTATTGATGGCGAGATTTGAACGTGCCGACCTCGATGTCAGCATGGATGAGAGCCAACAGAAAAACACCATTCAAGCGTTAACTACATTATTCGAAAGCTATGCAGATGCGCGACTTCGCAATGCACGTGAGCTGACTCGTGTGGCTAAGCGTATTGACGACTTGCTTGAGTTGGTTTATTTCATCTCAACTCGTGTATCGATGGACCTTGATATCAAACAGTCTTTCTTAGAAGAAGACGATATCAAAACGCATATCAATACTTTGACTGAATATCTCGTCAAGCAAAGTGCTGAGCAAAATATCGAACAAGATATCCAAGATGCTGTCCGTCAGCAAATGGAAGACAATCAGCGCGAATACTTCTTAAATGAAAAGATGAAAGCCATCAAAAATGAGCTGTCAGATATGAATGACGGCGCGTTCGATGGTGAAGATGATGTGGCTGAGCTAGAGCAGCGTTTAGAAGATGCTGACCTGCCAGAAGACGTGCGCAAAAAAGCTGAGCAAGAATTCAAAAAGCTCAAAATGATGCCGCCTGCATCAAGCGAATCGTCAGTAGTACGCAACTATATTGAATGGATTTTGGACACGCCGTGGAATGCGACGACCAAAGTATCTATCAATCTAGACAAAGCTAAGACGGTATTAGACGAAGACCATTATGGTTTGCAAGATGTAAAAGACCGTATCTTAGAATATCTCGCCGTGCAATCACGCGTGAAAAAACTTCGTGGCCCGATTCTATGTCTCGTCGGTCCTCCAGGTGTCGGTAAAACCTCATTGGGTGAATCAATTGCCCGTGCCACGGGTCGTAAGTTTGTGCGTATGGCGCTTGGTGGCGTACGTGATGAAGCAGAGATTCGTGGTCATCGCCGTACTTATATCGGTGCGATGCCGGGTAAAATTGTGCAATCACTGGCCAAAGTAGAAGTCAAAAACCCGCTGTTCTTGTTAGATGAAGTGGACAAAATGGCGCAAGACTTCCGCGGTGATCCTGCATCAGCGCTATTAGAAGTATTAGATCCTTCACAGAATGATACGTTCAACGACCATTATCTCGATATGGACTTGGACCTATCACAAGTGATGTTTATCTGTACCGCTAACAGCATGGATATACCGCCTGCTCTGCTTGACAGAATGGAGGTCATCCGTCTGCCAGGTTATACCGAAGAAGAAAAGGTCAATATCGCGCAGAAGTATCTGGTGCCAAAAGCGATTAAGCAAAACGGTCTAAAGGACGGTGAGATTGAAATTGTCGAAGCGGCGCTGCATAGTATCGTGCGTAGCTATACGCGAGAGGCGGGTGTGCG